>CAIWUD010000358.1 GCA_903915775.1 uncultured Chloroflexota bacterium
ATCATATGCCTCGTTACCATCAGACCGTCCTAGCCTCCTGTGAGATACCCTGGGACGAGCGTGAGCAGTTGTTGGAGGATGTGTTTCGTCGTGAGGTTCGGCTGGTCCTCAAACAGGGCTTCAACGACCTCTACATCTTTGGGACAGCCGGCGAGGGCTATGCCGTAGATAGTGCCCGCTTCCGGCAGATCGTCACGATCTTTGCCGAGGAGACTCTCGGTGGCGCTGCGCGGCCCATGGTCGGGGTGATTGGGCTCTCAACCGCGAATATCATCGAGCGCCTAGCCGTTGCCCATCAGTTGGGTTTCCGTGTCTTCCAGATCTCGATGCCGAGTTGGGGTGCCCTGAACGATACGGAAGTACTGACCTTCTTCCGTGATGTCTGTGGTGCCTTTCCCGACTCACAATTTCTCCACTACAACCTGCCGCGGGTCAAGCGGGTGTTGAGTGGTCGAGATTACCGCCGTATCGCTGATGCGGTACCGAACCTTGTTGCGACGAAGAATACTGGTGGTGGTTCGCAGCGCGCCGTTGATCTGATGTGCAACGCACCAGATCTGCAGCACTTCTTTGGCGAGGATAACTTTCTCACCGGTATCCAGTTCGGTGAGTGCTCACTCCTCTCATCGTTCGGGCCGATGGTGCCGCGCCTGGCGTGGGACTATTTTCGTGCCGGGATCAATGGCGAGAAGGCACGCCAGGTAGAGTTGCACCATGTCTTCGTGAGCCTGCTCAACGATATCTTTGGCCCCCTCCTCCTTCAGGAGCGCATCGATGGTGCCTACGATAAGCTGATCGTGCGCCTTGGCGGCATGGAAGAGATGCCCCTGCGGTTACTCTCGCCCTACCAGGGTTTTGGCGATGCGGAGTTCCAGAACTGTCGACGGATCTTGATCGAGCGCTACGCTGAATGGGTGGATGCTTAAGGCGCGTTTCAAAACGGGAAGTGTGGAGGGCCTCGCCCTCCACAGAAAAACTAACTGAGCCTTGGTGCTACCAGACCGCAAACTCGGCACAGCCGACATTGAGACATGCATAAGGCATAACCATGCAACTGATCGATCAAGGGATTCTCTTCCAGGCTGAACCTGGAACGCGGCGGGCGGTGCTCACCTTTGGTACGCTGCTGAGCCTCTCCGATGGGGGGGTGCTGGCGACCCTACGGTCTGGGCCGAACAAGGATAGTGATGATGAAGCAGTGGAGCTCTACCGCTCTGATGATGGCGGACACAACTGGCGTGCGTTGCAGCTACCGGCTTCCGATCACGCTATCGGCGGCGTGCGTGGTTCGCTCAAGGTCTGTTACCTGACCGAGATTGCGCCGGGTCACGTGTTGGCCGCCGCGATGCTGATCGATCGGGAAAGCTACCCCGGTAAGCCGCTGTTTAACCCGGACACCGAGGGCTGTCTGCCCATGTTCATCGTCCTGGCCGAGAGTCGTGATGGTGGCGAAAGCTGGTCACCTTGGCGGCTCATCCCGACCCCTGAGGAGCTTGGACCTGCCAGCCTGACTAGTCCCGTGTTGAGCCTCTCCGATGGGAGGCTCGCACTGAGTATTGAGACGAACAAGCAGTACGAGGATGCGACACGCTGGTACCAGCGCGTCGTGCTGCTCCACTCCACCGATGGAGGGCGTAACTGGGGTGCTCCAGTGACCGCCGGACAAGATCCGAGTGGGCGGATCTTCAACTGGGATCAGCGCCTTGGCCTCGCACCTGATGGGCGTATTGGGGCCTTCCTCTGGACCTACGATAGTGAGGAGCGGCGCTACCTGAACATCCATCGGCGCATCAGTGGTGATGGTGGGCTGACCTGGTCGGTGGCTGAGGATCTCGGCTTCCCGGATCAGGCCGGGCATCCGGCCATCCTCCCCGATGGTCGCGTCGTGCTCCCTTGGGTTGATCGCTTCCAGAGCCACGCGATCCATGTGCGGGTTGCGTCGGCGATCGATGCCCCTTTCGACCCGGCAAGCGATCTGACCCTCTACAGCCTGCTTGGGACCGGCTCACGTGATGGTGGGGAGACCACCGGGGCCATGCTGGCCGACATGGGGCTCTGGACCTTCGGGTTACCCTTCGCTGAACTGCTACCGGACGGTGAGGTGCTGGTCGTCTACTATGCTGGGAGTGAAGCGGCGATGGATATCCGCTTTGCTCGATTGAAACTGACATAACTATGCAGGTTCTGATTACCAGTGATATTGCCCCGGACTGGAGCGATCTCCCGAGTGACCTTGTCGTTCGGGTCTGTGAGCCGGAGCCGGATGCGATCGAGGTGGCACTTGCGGGTGCTGAGGTTCTGGTTAGCGAGGTTCTCCCCAGGCGAGGGGCTTCCACTGAGCTTCGCTGGGTACAACTGCTCTCGGCGGGAGCCGATCAACTGATCGGCCATCCCATCCTCGAGCGACCGCTGCTCTTTGCAAACGCTGCCGGGGTCAATGCCGTGCACATTGCGGAGTACATCATCGGACGGGTGCTCTACCACTTTAAGGAGTTTAAGCAGTTCGATCAGTTGCAACGGGATCGCTGTTGGCCGAGGGATCGGATCAGTCTGGCTCGCCCATCACTGCGCGATCTGAAAGCCGTGATTATCGGCTACGGGGGCATTGGTCGCGAAACCGCACGCCTCTTGAGCAGTCTGGGGGTGCATACCAGTGCGGTTGCGGCCAGTGCTGGTCGGCGCCTCTATCGGGGCTATCTGCCCTACGATGGAATCGGCGATCCACTGGCGCTCCTCCCTGAGCAGGTAGTAGCCCCGTCCGACATGGCAGCGCTACTCCCTGAAGCGCATATCGTCGTGTTGGCAACGCCACTCCTGCCAACAACCTACCACATGGTTCATGCAACCATGCTAGCGTCGATGCGTCCAGATGCCATCCTGATCAACGTTGGCCGTGGTGCCCTGATCGATACGGACGCACTCCTCAGCGCCCTCGATGCGGGCCATGTTGCCCACGCCTACCTGGATGTATTCGAGCAAGAGCCACTGCCCGAGAGCTCTCCACTCTGGCAACATCCGCGGGTTTCGCTCACACCACACATTTCCGGGACGATGCCGGATCATAACGCTAAGTTGCGGGCACTCTTTCTCGCCAACCTGGAGCGCTACCGCGCTGGGCGCACCCTGCTCAACCAACTCGATCGAAGCAACTTTTCCTAGGAGTGAAGGGTATGCAGAGACTACATCTCGCTAGTGACGGAGCCATTTTTCGTAACCCCGACCCAGGCCATCGACATATCTCGGCACTCTTCCCCAACCCATTGGAGTTGCCGAGTGGTGAGCTGATCTGTTGCTACAACCAGGGCAGTGCGCTCTACGCTGCTGATCTTACCTTTGTGATCGCCCGCTCCAGTGACGCTGGGCAGAGTTGGCGTGATCACCGCACGATCTACGATCGCTCGTTGGACGATCGCCCATACTCGTACCATGGCCCCTTTGTGAGCCGCATGCGCGACGGCACACTGCTGATCGGTGCCTTTCGCAGTGACCGCTCCGATCCTGAGCGACCGATGTTTAACGAAGTGACTGGTGGGCTACACGAGCCAGAAGTCATCCTGCTCCGCTCGGCTGATGATGGCCACACTTGGGCTCCCCCCGAGGTGGTACGCCTACCGCCCACGATTGTGGCTACCCCGGCCACAGCCATCATCGAGTTGGCCGATGGCTCCTGGTTCTGGCCCTTCGATCAGTGGAAGGGCTTTGATGATACGAGCCCCTACCAGCCGCGCACCCTTGGCTTCTTCTCGCACGATCAGGGTCAGAGTTGGGGTGCTATGGTAGCTTATGCCGATGGTGCCCCCGATGGGTTGGGCTTCTGGCATGGCAAACCGATCCCCCTGGCCGATGGTCGTCTCGCTGTGCTCTACTGGGC
>CAIWUD010000359.1 GCA_903915775.1 uncultured Chloroflexota bacterium
ATCGGCCTGGGGGTGTTCATTCGTGCGATTGGTTTTGTCAGTCTGGCGTATGCCCGCACACCAGCCCTACTCTTCCTCGCGCTCTTCCTCTCTGCGATGGGTGGGGCGCTCTTCGAGGCGCCGAGTCGAGCTGCGATGGCAGCCTTAGCTCCTCCCGAGGAGCAGAGCCGCTACTACTCACTGAACGGCGTAATTGGCGGGCTCGGCATGACGATTGGCCCACTCCTCGGTTCCCTGCTGCTGCGGATCAACTTTCAGACCGTCTCACTCATTGCAGCAAGCTGCTTCCTGATCATTGCAGCCCTGGTGCTCCTGTTACCAGCAATCAGTGTAGCCCAGGCCCAGCAGGGTATCGGCTATGGTCTTGGTTTAGCCATCCGTGATCGCACCTTCCTGATCTTCACGACCATGCTAATGGGCTACTGGTTCATGTGGGTACAACTCGTCTTGAGCTTGCCCCTTGCCGCCGAGCGGCTCACCGGCAGCAGTGATGCCGTCGGCCTGATCTACGCCTTGAACGCTGGTCTGACAGTACTCTTCCAGTATCCGGTCATCCAGTTGGCTGAACGGCACCTACGCCCACTACCGATGCTCATCATCGGCATGCTGATCATGGCTATCGGCCTAGGAGCGGTGGCTGTCGCCACCAACCTCGCCCTGCTTATCGGCTGTGTGATCATCTTTACCCTCGGCACACTCCTCGCGACACCCACCCAGCAGAGTATCACTGCAAACCTCGCGGACCCACGAGCCCTGGGATCCTACTTTGGGATCAGTTCGCTCGCCCTAGCTATCGGCGGTGGGCTCGGCAATGTGGCTGGTGGTCTACTCACCGACTTCGCACGCCGCATCAGCCAACCCGCGCTTCCATGGCTCACCTACGGCTTCATCGGCGTAGTCAGTTCAGTTGGCCTCATCATGCTGGCAACACGACTCGTTCAGCGGCAGGCCACCGCACACCTCGTAACATCAGCAGAGCGATAGAGACGCCATTCAAACGCTCATCAGCATAAGAAGGAAAAACTCACTATGCCCAACAACAAGTACGCTTTCTTCAACGGTGCGATTGTGCCCATCGAGCAGGCCCAGGTGAGTGTGATGACCAATGCGCTCAACTACGGCACCGGCTGTTTCGAGGGCATTCGCGGCTACTGGGTGCCTGAGGAGTCCCAGCTGTTCGTTTTCCATCTCCGTGCCCACATGGAGCGCCTCCACCGTTCGTGCCGCATTCTCTACATGCAACTACCCTACAGCGTGGATGAGCTGTGCGCGATCACGCTTGAGCTCCTCCGCCGTGAGGCCTTCCAGGAGGATGTCTACATCCGTCCCCTCGTCTATAAGAGCGACCCGGCCATCTCAGTGCAGATGAATGGGCTAAAGGATGCCTTTACCCTCTTTGCCATCGGGTTTGGCCAGTATATTGCCGGATCGGCGGTACGAGCCTGTGTTTCATCGTGGCGCCGTATTGACGATAACATCATCCCCTCGCGGGCAAAGGCCAGTGGGGCGTACATCAACTCGGCCCTAGCAAAGACCGAGGCGCTGCTCAACGGCTATGATGAGGCGATTGTGTTGGGGAGCGATGGTCAGGTAGCTGAGGCGAGCTCAGCAAACCTCTTCATTGTGCGCAACGGTGCTCTGGTGACTCCACCGCTCACGAGTGACGTCCTTGAGGGCATCACCCGGCAGGTTGTGGCCCAACTTGCCCAGGATCAGCTGGGGCTCAAGGTTGTTGAGCGGCCAATTGATCGCACTGAGCTCTACGTTGCCGACGAGGCTTTCTTCTGCGGAACGGGGGTAGAGCTCAAACCGATTGTGGAGATCGACCGGCGCACTGTTGGCAGCGGCGCGGTCGGCCCAGTGGCTGGACAGCTCATGCAGCTCTACAGCGATGCCGTGCACGGCCGCATCCCCGCCTATCGGCCATGGTGCACACCTGTGTATGAAGCGTAGCTGGGGGGTAGGCGCCGGGCAGAAGGGGGGTTGCCCGTACGGGCAGGGCAACCACGAGGGCGAGACGCCCTCGCTCCAGGAGAAGGGTGAACAGGTACGCACGAGGGCGAGACGCCCTCGCTCCAGGAGAAGGGTGAACAGGTACGCACGAGGGCGAGACGCCCTCGCTCCAGGAGAAGGGTGAACAGGTACGGTTAGGTGAGGTTGTGGTGGAGGGCGTAGCCTTCCACCACAACTGTCAGGGTATCAGAAAGGAAGATCCTCGTCGCGCTCAATTGGCTGGGGCTGATTACGTGCGGGGGGACGTGATGCTGCTGGTGCTGATCGCGCCGCACCATTTGCCACGGCCAAACGTGGGGCCGGTGGTGGTGGCGCCTCCTCGGGCTCATCGTTCGCACTCGCCTCAAAGTCGGGCGTGCTACCGCGCTCACCACGACCCGAGAGGATGATCATGTCCTGCGCCACTATCTCACTCGTGTAGCGCTCCTGCCCATCTCGATCGGTCCACTTGCGCGTCTGAAGGCGACCCTCGATGTAGACCCGCGTGCCTTTGGTGAGGTACTGGTTGCAGATTTCACCGAGCTTATCCCAGGCGACCACCCGAAACCACTCAGTATCTTCATGGGCAGTCCCATCGCGATCTTTCCAGGAGCGATTGCTAGCTACCCGAAAGTTCGTAACCGCACTACCCTGTGGGGTGTAGCGCATCTCTGGATCTGCACCAAGGTGGCCGGTGAACTGTACCTTGTTCAAATCTTTCGCCACGATCATCCTCCTCGTTTCACGTACCTACTGGTTGCTTTCCGTACACGTAGCTATGGTTCAGACTTCGTGCTGTCGACCCAAAGCATGCCTCACTCGAGCTATAATGGCGAACCAACGTTCGTATAGTATCACGTGTCTTTCGACGTGTCAAGATAGTTTGCGCTCGTACGTGTTCACACTTGGGGTAAGGCAACAGCTGGGCAACCACAGGGGGTTGCCCGTACGGGGCGCGCCACGAGGGCAAAACGCCCTCACCCCAGGAGAAGGGTGAACAGTTACTTTGCACTACTCCCTGGCGAAACTAATGTTCGGTTAGGTTTTTTGTGGAGGGCTGCGCCCGCCACACCTCCCGTACCCCTACGTACCACAAGGCCCATGCACGTGTGTGGTACGTGCATAGGCCTTGTGGTAACGGTAACGAGCCTATCTACTTCTCGTCCAGATCCTCTTCGGCTGAAGCATCAGCATCGATGCGATCATCGACCCCTACACCCTCGCCCAGCAGCTCACGGAGGCGCGCAGTCACCCGATCACCGGATCGAACCGGTGCAGCTTCCCGGCGATCAACCAGGCCCAGGAGCTCTTCGGCGCGACGCACCTCAGCCGGTGAGGGTGGTGCAGCCTCCACCTCAGCTGGACCCTCCTCGATCATGTGCTTCATTTCGCCAACCAGTTCCTCACGTTTGCCGCCTTCCGCCAGTCGCTTCTCAATCCCGGATCCTGCCGGAATGAGCTTACCAATAACGACGTTCTCCTTCAGGCCGCGCAGGTAGTCAACCTTCCCGTTAATCGCGGCATCGGTAAGCACACGTGTCGTCTCTTGGAACGAGGCTGCCGAGAGGAAGCTATCGGTGTTAAGTGAAGCCTTCGTAATCCCGAGGAGCACCGTCGCAGCCGTTGCCGGCTCCCCACCCTGGCTGACCACATCGTTGTTCAGGCGGCGGAACTCAGCGGCCTCGATCAGTTCACCGGGCAGCATACCGGTATCTCCGGGCTCCTCAATGCGCACACGGCGCAACATTTGGCGGACGATCACCTCGACATGCTTGTCATTGATATTGACGCCCTGGCTACGGTAGACCTTCTGTGCCTCGTTGACCAAGTAGCGCTGCACGGCCTCACGTCCCTGCAAATCGAGGAGCTCCTGCGGATTTGCACTCCCATCGGTGAGTTGCTGACCGGCGACCACCCGCTCGCCACTCTCTACACGCAAGCGTGCAGTGTGCGGCACCACAAGTTCACGCTCGTCACGATCTTCCTGGCTGACCACAATCTTATCGGGATAGACAAAGGCGCGCCCGGCGAGTCGGGCCACCATGGGCTGTTCACCCACCCGCGTACTCTCGGCAATCACCTGACCCTCGGCGACATCGCTCTCGTGCTCGATCGCAGCGACATACCCCCTTGGCAGGCTATACTCATCCGTATAGACCTCAGAGGCGACCACACGGATCTGGCGTAGGCCCTCGTCATCCTTGGCGATCTGCACCACACCGTCGATCTCGGCCAAGAGCGCCTTACCCTTCGGTATGCGTGCCTCAAAGATCTCTTGTACACGGGGAAGACCCTGGGTGATATCATCAGCGGAGGCCACACCACCGGTATGGAAGGTACGGAGCGTCAACTGGGTACCCGGCTCGCCGATCGACTGGGCGGCGATGATGCCACACGCCTCCCCAATATCAACCAGCTTCCCAGTCGCCAAATTACGCCCGTAGCACAGGCGGCAGATACCATGCTCAGACTGGCAACTCAGCGTTGATCGCACATAGACCGAGGTGACCTGGTGGGCAGTCAGGAAAATAGACAGATCCTCATCGATCTCAACATTCCGATCGGCGAGTAGCTCACCGGTCGTCTGGTCGTAGATCGGTGCGGCCAGGATGCGCCCGATCATACGAACCTGCAATCGCTCCATGAGCTCACCATCATCGGCCGTATGGAGCCAGACTCCATCCTCAGTACCACAATCCTCGATCGTGACAATCACATCCTGAGCCACATCCACCAGACGGCGCGTCAAGTAGCCGGCATCTGCGGTACGCAGAGCGGTATCGGCCAGACCTTTGCGTCCACCGTGAGTCGAGACGAAGTAGTCGAGCACCGACAGCCCTTCACGGAAGTTCGCCTTGATCGGCAGTTCAATAATCCGCCCAGTCGGGTCAGACATGAGACCGCGCATACCGGCCATCTGCGAGATCTGGTTGATATTCCCACGTGCTCCCGACGTCGACATCATCGCCACTGGCCCAAAGGGGTTCAGATTCTCCTTCACCGCGGAGATCGTCTGTTTCGTCGCCTCCTGCCAGATCCGCACCACCTCCTGGTAGCGCTCCTCCTCAGTAATCAGACCACGCCGGAACTGCTTCTCCACATCAACGACCTGGCTCTCTGCATCACCGATGATGGCATACTTCTTCTCTGGCACCTCGATATCATTGATGCCAATGGTCATGCCACCGAGGGTCGCATACTTAAAACCAAGGGCTTTGATCATGTCAGCCTGCTGAGCCGTCTTCTCCGAACCATAGATACGGGCCAGTTCCTGGTCCGACCTTGGCCCATGGACCGCCTGGATCTCGGCCAACTGCGTCTCATCGAGGTTCTTCAGGTTCGTGAAGTACTGGTAGCAATCGGCGATGATCTCCTTCAGCCCCTTCTTATCGATGAGCCGATTCCGGAAGCGCAGTGGCGGTAGCAGCTGATTATTGAGCAGAACGCGACCGATGGTGGTCTCAATCAGCATACGGGGGGTACCATCATCTGCGGTGGCCAGCATACGGGTCAACTGTTCCCGATCATTCTTACCCCGCGGCTGCCCATCCATTCGAATCAAGATCGGAGCCTGGATATGCACCAGGCCGCGCTCGTAGGCCAGCATTGCCTCATCCACGGAAGCAAACTTTTTACCACTCCCTTTCGCCCCATCCTTCACCATCGAGAGGTAGTAGCAGCCAAGCACGATATCCTGCGAAGGGGTGATGATCGGATCACCGTGGGCCGGGCTCAACAAGTTGTACTTACTGAGCATGCGCGAGCGCGCCTCTTCCTGCGCTTTACGCGACAGAGGCACGTGCACTGCCATCTGGTCACCGTCGAAGTCGGCGTTGAACGCGGCGCAGACGAGGGGGTGCAACTGGATAGCGGAACCCTCAATCAGCTTCGCCTCAAAAGCCTGGATCGAGAGGCGGTGCAGTGAGGGTGCGCGATTGAGCAGCACCAGGTAGTCCTTGATCACCTCTTCCAGCACGTCCCACACCTCGGGCCGCACCCGCTCAACGATCCGCTTGGCACTCTTGATATTGTGTGCAAAGCTCTTCTCAACGAGGCGCCGCATCACGAAGGGCTTGAACAGCTCCAGGGCCATCTTCTTCGGCAAGCCACACTGGTGGAGCTTCAGATTTGGCCCGACCACAATCACCGAACGCCCCGAGTAGTCGACACGCTTACCGAGCAGGTTCTGGCGGAAGCGACCCTGCTTACCCTTCAGCATATCGCTCAGGCTCTTGAGGCGATGCTTGCCTTTGCCCGAAACGGCACGCCCACGCCGCCCATTATCGATCAGGGCATCGACCGCCTCCTGGAGCATACGCTTCTCATTGCGCACGATGATCTCGGGCGCATTCAGCTCCATCAGACGCTTCAAGCGGTTGTTGCGGTTGATCACCCGGCGGTAGAGATCGTTCAGGTCACTCGTGGCGAAGCGTCCGCCATCGAGCTGCACCATGGGGCGAAGATCGGGCGGAATCACTGGCAGGTGGGTCAGGATCATCCACTCCGGCTGATTCCCACTCTTACGGAACGCCTCAATCACCCGCAGACGCTTCGTAGCTTTCTTACGGCGCTGTCCCTGGGTCGTCTGGACCTCGAGCTGCAGATCTTCGGCGAGCTTATCGAGATTGACCGTACGCTCGATCAGCTCGCGAACCGCCCCCGCGCCCATATCGGCACGAAAGACGCCTGGAGCGGTGTCACGCAACTGACGATACTCATTCTCCGTCAGAATGCGCGTCACCTTCAGCCCATCCAACTGGTCGAGTTTCTCTTTCTCCTCGCGCATCAACCCATCGAGCTCACGCTGCAACCGCTCCTGGAGCTTCTCCTGCTCCTGGGTAGCCTCATGCTCTTTCCGCTCGCGCTCGGCACCGGTAAGCAGTTCAGCATCGGCGACATCACGAGCCCGCCGCGCCTCGAGCACCTCAAGCTCCTGGTCGACCTGCTCCTCCAGCTGATCGAGCAGGCGCTCGCTGATTAGTTCACCCTCCTCCAGGATCGAGGTGCCACGGAAGATGACATCCTCATCAGACTGTTCGCCCATCAGCTCTTCGAGGCGCTCGCGCAGGCGCTCGGCCTCACCGGTAATCTCCTCGCGCAGCTTCCGGAAGTCATCTTCAATGCGCTGCTGCGTGCTAACCTGGGCACTCTCCATGCCACCCAGATCGCGGGTCAGCAGGGTACTCAGCTCAATACGCTTCTCTTCAGCCTGGCGCTGCACCTTCTCACGCTTCTCGGCATACTCAAGTTGGATCTGCTCACGGGTAAACTGGCGCAGATCGTCTTTCACCTCAACGATAACGTAGGAGGCGAAGTAGAGCACCCGCTCCAGGTTGCGCGGGCTAATATCGAGCATCAGACCCAAGCGCGAGGGGGTACCCTTCACGAACCAGATATGGCTCACCGGGGAGGCGAGGCTAATATGGCCCATGCGGTCACGACGCACCTTAGCCCGGGTTACCTCAACGCCACACTTATCGCAGACGACGCCCTTGTAGCGTACGCGCTTATACTTCCCGCAGTAGCACTCCCAATCCTTCGTCGGGCCAAAGATACGCTCACAGAAGAGCCCGTCGCGCTCAGGCTTAAGGGTACGGTAGTTGATCGTCTCAGGCTTAGTAACCTCACCGTGCGACCAGTGCTTAATATCTTCCGGCGAGGCCAGGCTGATGCGGATAGCGTTGAAGTCATTTATTTCGAGCATGAGGCATACTCCTGCGCTGTTGGCCGTGGAGGATCCAGCCCCTCCACGTGATCTGGTGGGAGTCTCCGGGGCTCAGGCCCACCCGGAAACTCACCCACCGGTATAGGAGCATCGGGCAAAGGGAGCGACTAGAACTCGCCCCGCTCCATACCACTCAAATTGATGCCGTCGAGAGCAGCCATATCACCATCCGCATCATCGGAGAGTTCGACTGGCTTCTCATCCTCACTGAGCACCTCGACACTCAGGCCAAGTGACTGCAGTTCTTTGATCAGCACCTTGAAGCTCTCTGGCACCCCTGCTTCCTGAATGGGGTCACCCTTCACGATCGCCTCATAGGTCTTCACCCGGCCAACCACATCATCAGACTTGACCGTCAGCATCTCCTGGAGAATATAGGCAGCGCCGTAGGCCTCCAGGGCCCAGACCTCCATCTCACCGAAGCGCTGTCCACCGAACTGTGCCTTACCACCGAGGGGTTGCTGGGTAACCAGGCTGTAGGGTCCGGTAGAACGGGCGTGAATCTTATCTTCGACCAGGTGTGCCAGCTTGAGCATATAGGCATAGCCGACGGTCACCGGATGGTCAAACGGTTCGCCACTCCGTCCATCGTAGAGGGTGACTTTGCCATCACCTGGCAGCCCTGCATCGATGAGGTGCTGCTTAATCTGGCCCTCACTCGCACCATCAAACACGGGTGTCGCGACCCGGAAGCCTAGGCGTGCGGCGGCCCAACCCAGGTGAGTCTCAAGGATCTGGCCGATATTCATACGCGAGGGCACACCAATGGGGTTGAGAATGATATCCACGGGGCGACCGTTGGGCAGGAAAGGCATATCTTCAATGGGCAGGACTCGGCTCACCACACCCTTATTCCCGTGGCGACCGGCCATCTTATCACCGGCGCTAATCTTCCGCTTCTGGCAGAGGAGCACGCGCACCGTCTGATTCACCCCCACCGGCAACTCAGCGCCCTCACTACGCGAGAAGACCTTCACATCGATAACTTTCCCGCGCACGCCGTTAGGCACACGCAGCGAGCTATCTTTGACCTCACGGGCCTTTTCGCCGAAGATCGCCCGCAGCAGCCGCTCTTCGGCAGTCAGATCGGTCTCACCTTTGGGCGTAATCTTGCCCACGAGGATATCATTGGGCTGCACTTCAGCACCAACGTAGATAATACCGCGCTCGTCCAGATTGCGCAGGCTATCCTGGCCAACGTTGGGAATATCGCGGGTAATCTCCTCGGGGCCAAGCTTGGTATCGCGTGCCTCAACCTCATACTTCTCGATATGGATGGAGGTGAAGATATCCTCGCGTACCAGCCGCTCGGAGACCAGAATAGCATCCTCGAAGTTACCGCCCTCCCAGGGCATGTACGCAACCAGGATATTCTGCCCAAGGGCCAGTTCGCCATTATCGGTTGAGGAGCTATCGGCGATCACATCACCAGCCTTCACCCGCTGGCCCTTCAGAACGGCGGGGCGCTGGTTGATACAGGTGTCTTGGTTCGAGCGCATGAACTTCCGCAGGCGGTACTCGCGCTCGTAGCCATCCTCCTCTTCAACCACAATCCGATCGCCAGTTGCGGAGAGGACCAACCCTGGCTTACGGGCCACAACCACCTGCCCCGAGTCACGGGCGGCACGGAACTCCATGCCAGTGCCCACGATCGGTGCATCGGGGCGCAGCAGCGGCACCGCCTGGCGCTGCATGTTCGAACCCATCAGGGCACGGTTCGCATCGTCATGCTCTAGGAAGGGGATCAGCGCGGTCGAGACACTCACCACCTGTTTGGGCGAGACGTCCATGTAATCGATACGATCGACCCGCTCCTGCACAAACTTTTCCGCAAAGCGGCAGGCAGCATTCGAATTCTGGAAGCGATTAAACTCATCAATAGGGGCATTGGCCTGAGCCACGACGAAGCGATCTTCTTCATCGGCACTCAGGTACTCCACCTCCTGCGAGACCACCGGGCGGATGCGGATGGACTTAAGGGGCAAGTTGGCGATCTTTTCCGCGAGCGTACGGTTGATCTCCGTACCCTCCTCAGCGATCACCTCACCGCTCTCCGGATCGGTCACATCTTCACGCAAGATCTGGCCACGCAGCAGACCGACCGCCATACGCTGTGCCGTCGCCTCATCAATACGTGCACCCTTTGCAGCGATCAGATCACCGGTGCGTAGGTCGCGCACATCGCGCAGGAGCATGGAGCGCTCACGCCAGACGGGCATATTATCGACCGCATTGTAGACCTTACGGTAGGGGGTCTCGAGAAAGCCCATCTCGTTCACCCGGGCAAAGGTCGACATCGTACCGATAAGACCGATGTTCGGCCCTTCTGGTGTTTCCACCGGGCAGATACGGCCATAGTGGCTATGGTGAACGTCACGCACCTCAAAGCCCGCCCGATCGCGGCTCAGGCCTCCCGGGCCCAGGGCGGAGAGACGGCGCTTATTAGTCAACTCAGCGAGCGGGTTAGTCTGATCCATGAACTGGCTAAGCTGTGACCCACCGAAGAACTCACGCATGGCTGCGACGACCGGCCGGATATTGATCAGCCCATTGGGCGTCGCGCTATCGGGATCGAGCAGTGACATACGCTCCTTGACGACACGTTCAAGGCGCAGGAGTCCAACGCGGAACTGCTGCTGAATCAACTCGCCTACCGTGCGTACCCGTCGGTTACCCAGGTGATCGATATCATCAGCACGACCATGGCCATTATTGAGCTGAATCAACTGCTCAACAATCTTCACGATATCGCGTGGCAGCAGAACGCGTACACTCGTACTGGGAGCATCAGAACTGCTATCGCGGCGTATCTCCCGCTCCCAGAGGTTCTTATTCAGCTTATAGCGGCCCACCTTCGCCAGATCGTAGCGGCGGGAATTGAAGAGGAGCGACTCGATCAGCGAACGAGCATTCTCAAGGGTCGGCGGATCACCTGGTCGAAGGCGCTTGTAGAGCTCGAGTAGCGCCTCTTTGCTATTGTGGGTTGGATCCTTATCGAGGGTAGCCTGGGTGTAGGGGTGGTCACTCACCTGATCCACGGCACGCAACAGTTCGAGAATCTGGTCATTGTGGCCGTGCCGATCCAGTTCGCTATCTGGCACCCAGCGCCCATCGCCATTCTCGCGCTCACGCCCATCTTCACCCTTCACGCGCTCGGTCTGCCAAGCCATAATCGCACGCAGCAGGATGGTCACCGGAATTTTACGCTTCCGGTCAACCTTCACACTGAGCACATCGCGCTTGTTGGTCTCAAACTCCAGCCAAGCCCCACGGCTGGGAATCAGCTTCGCCGAGTGGAGTAAGCGCCCCGAGGTAGGATCACGCTCATCTTTGAAGTAGACCCCTGGTGAGCGGATCAGCTGTGACACCACCACGCGCTCGGCACCGTTGTAGATAAAGGTACCATTGTCGGTCATCACGGGGAAGTCGCCCAGGAAGATCTCCGACTCCTTGATCTCACCGGTGGAAAGGATGCGTAGTTCCACATTCACCCGTAGCGGTGCAGCGAAGGTGAGATCACGCTCTCGGCACTGAAACTCGTCAAAGCGTGGTTCACCAAACTGATACTCCTTGAAGTGCAGTTCGAGATTTTTGCCCGTGAAATCGGTAATTGGCGAAATCTCTTCAAAGAGCTCGCCCAGGCCCTCACGTCGAAACCAATCAAAGCTATTCACCTGAGTTTCGATCAGGCGTGGCACCTCAATCGCGTCGTGGATCTGAGCGAAAGAGCGACGCTCAATCCGACGGATGCGCCGCCCTTGCATTCCTGGATCAATTGGCGCGATCAACGGCTGGAGGGCCACGGACTCAATCAATGGGGGCATACTCACCTCTCCTCAAGGCTCTGACTACCCTGGCACGGACCAGAATAGACGGACCTCCGGCTCACAACGATGCGCGTGCCGTCTCGGGAATATACAGAAAGCGCCGCTGATCGGCGCAGGTCTATCTGGGAAGCGTTGAGAGCAGGGCTACGAAACCATCAACAGCTCGGGAAAACCTCTACAGAGTCCACACCACTAGGAATGGCTGTCACGGCGGTATCAACGAGCACCGGCCACTACCGTAAGCATGGTTTAAGCCAACCTGACACACTTGAACAGGGTGTAGGGCTAACCGCGAACTAGGATTATAGCACTCGAGATCATGCTTGTCAATATTTTTGTGAAAAGTAAGTGTTCACCGTGGGGGGTAAGCCAGCGGTAGGGCAACCACGGGGGGTTGCCCGTACGGGG
>CAIWUD010000360.1 GCA_903915775.1 uncultured Chloroflexota bacterium
AGTAACGGGGCGGGCTGCCGCATCTGGGCCACCGCATGCAGTAGTAGATCCAGGCGCTTCGCCCGATCGAGGCGCGATGAGGAGAAGATGTAGTCGCCGTAAGGCCCGGCCCGTAACCGGGAGGCGTAGCGACTCGGGGGGTAGAGTGGCTGACTGTCGAGACCGTTAAAGCGCCGTAGGCGCTCACTCACGTTGCGTGAAATCGTAAAACGCGCTCGGCACTCGCCAAGCCCTCGTCGATCCATACGAAAGATCGCCTCGCGTACCTGCCGATGGCTCGGGATGTTCACAAAGTCACTCAGGGCACTCCCGTACCAGTCGTAGGCCTGACGGTGCTGATGGATCAGCCAGACAATTTTGCGCGGGTGACGCACCAGGTAGGAGGGGAACTTGGTGCCGATCACCAGATCGACTGGATCGCCGTTGATTTGGCTGAGATCGAGCATGCGCCAGGCCAGCGCGCTCTCGGAGATGCGCTCTAGGGGGCTCCAGGTGTAAGGAAGTGCTACTACATCAACCTGATGGCCACGTGTCTGTAACGCATCGCGCAGCCCCTCCACCAGATATTCGGCGCCACCACGGACGAAAGGTACCTGGGCTGCACAGATGAGAATACGTTGACTGTTCATAGCATGCTTGAGGTGGTTCGCTGTCGGCTGCGCCAGCGGGGTGGTCTGGTGCTACCAAGGCCAGGTTGGGGGTAGTGCGGAGGGCCTTGCCCTCCATACCGTTGATAGTTTACGAGCGAGTGGGGCTGGCGACCGCAATCATCCGTGGACTCTCCGCACTATATGCGTCGAGATCGTAAGAGCCGTAGAGGTTGCGCAGGGTGAAGCCAGCACGAGCCAGTAGATGCTCAAGCTCAAAACGGTAGAGCCAGCGCAGGTTGAAGCGCATCGTACGCCGCGTCAACAGCCCCTCCTGGTTCGTCTCATCGTAGATATAGGTGACATGGCTGATCTGGCTGGCGAGATTACTCTCAATCGCCACAAACTTCTGTACGTGACACCCATCGAGCATGTAGTCGCGATCGAGGATGAGGCGATTATCCTCACGGAGCAACTCGTGCGGAGCGGGGCTAAAGAGGTCGATGATCAGCAGTCCGCGCCGGGTCAGACTACGGCGCACACTACTCAGACATGCAAGCTGATCGCGGACACTCTCGAGGTGCATAAACGAATTGACCGCAATGAAGGCCAGTGCAAACTGCTCTGCGGGCAGGCTCAGATCACGCACGTCACCCTCGAGCAGGGTGACCCGATCGTCGAGCCCGGCTGCGCCAATGCGGCTCCGGGCAATCGCTAGCATCGCTGGCGAGATATCCACACCGGTGAGCGTATAGCCCGCTTCGGCCAGAGGCAGCAGTAGCCGCCCCGTTCCACACATGAGCTCAAGGAGTGGCCCATCGGCGCGCTGCCCTAGCTGCTGGTAGAGGGAGAGGTCGTCGTGGTAGTCACGAAAATCGGCATCGTAGTAGCGGGCGAAGGGATCGTAGCTGCTCATGGGGTACCGACTATCAGCATGGCGAGAAAGAGGAATAGACCGATGAAGCCCAGGCCGATAATGCCCACGATCAGCATCCGGGGGCTGATGATCGGCTCGAAGCGTGGTGGTTGGGGCACCGACTGAGGTCCCAGGTCGCGCAGCCTCCCGGTAGCTTCGACCGCAGGCGGTGGGAATGGTGAGCTTGCTGTTGGGAGATCGGGCAGCGAGGTGGGGAGAGTTGGTGGACGTTCCAGCGGCTCACGTGGCTGTTCACCCCTGCGGGCTACCGAACTGATCAGACTGACCGCAATGCTGAGCATGACCAGCGCACCGATCAACATCGGTGTGGTAATTGGTAGCCCGGTTGTCTGCGTGAGCCAGCTGGCTACCGGGGGTAAGAAGCGGGAGCCAAAGATCAGCAGCAGGAAGATGAGCCAACTGAGCCAACTCCCGACATCCGAGCGACGCTTCTGTTGCATGAGGTAGCCTCCCTAGGAACAACCATCCATCAAACGGTTAAGTTCGTTTGCAACCTACCCTAGCGCCCCTTACCTCGGAAGTAGCCCGCACGAAAGGCAAAAGCCGCTACCACAGCTACCACCAGTAAGATAATCAGACACTCAACCAGGCCCAACCAGGCGATACTCATGGCTGCTCCTCGCAGATGGCGGAGAAGGGGGGTATTGGGGAGGGACACGGCCCTCCCCAGCGGCATCAAGCACGGTCGCTTTCCATGGCCCTAATCGCGCTCGCCAGACGCTGCACACCATCATCGATTTGGGCCGTACTGCTATGCGAGAAGTTGAGACGCATCGTATTCGCCCCCCTCCCGCTGGGGTGGAACGACTGCCCCGGTACGAAGGCAACACCGGCGTCGAGGGCGTGCTTCAGGAGTAGCTGCGCGTCGTAGCCCTCTGGGAGGGTGAGCCAGAGGAACATACCACCGCGCGGGCGGGTCCATTCGATACCCTTAGGCATATCACGCTCGAGGGCCCGCAACATCGCGTCGCGTCGCTCATGGTAGAGGGCCCTGATGCGTGGCGCGTGGCGATCGAGGAGACCATCACGACAGGCGTAGTAGGCCAGTGCTTGGGCGGTGCTGCCAGTATTGAGGTCGAAACCCTGTTTTAGCATCACTAGCTGACTGAAGATCGCTCGTGGTGCCGCAACCCAACCTACCCGTAGCCCCGGCGCTAGAAGCTTGGAGAGGGTGCCCAGGTAGATCACGTGGCGGAGCTCGCCATGCAGTTCACAATCTAGGGCAGCCAGGGGTGTGACGCGCTCACCCTCGTAGAAGAGGTCGCCGTACGGATCATCCTCGACAATCGGCAGACTGTAGCGGGCTGCCAGCTCGATCAGTTGCCGCCGTCGCTCGGTCGCCAGAGTAACCCCTGTCGGGTTCTGGAAACATGAGATGACGTAGAGAAAGCGGGGGCGTGCCCCGTTGGCCAACATACGCTCGAGGGCGGCAACATCGAGCCCATCCTGATCGATAGGCACACAGAGATAGTTCGGTCGGCATGTCTGCCACGCCTGGAGTGCACCGAGGTAGGTTGGCTCCTCTACAGCCACTGGTGCTCCCGGATCGATCAAGAGTTGACCGATCAGGTCGAGGCCTTGCTGTGAACCGGCGCTAATCAGGATCTGATCCGTCGTCGCATGCATGCCAAGGCGCGTTAACCAACTCGTCACGAGTTCGCGTAGCGGCCCGTACCCCTCAGTCAGACCATACTGCAGCGTGGCAAGGGGCGCTTCGACTAGGGCAAGCTCACTTGCGGCGGCAATCTCTTCCACCGGGAAGAGCTCAGGTGCCGGTAGGCCCCCGGCAAATGAGATGATCCGCGACTGTGCGGTTAGTTTGAGTAGATCGCGGATCGCGGAACTGCGAATACTGGCCGCGCCCGTTGCAATACGCCCACTCCAGAGGCCATCCATGTACTCTCTCCTCACGCTCGTTTAGGTATGGTTTCATGTTCGGCTGCGCCGATAGGCGCTACCAGGGCTGGGTTGGGTTATTTTGCGGAGGGCTGTGCCCTCCACGCCTCCCGTCAGGGGGAAGGTTCACGTTCGGCTGCGCCGATAGGCGCTACCAGGGCTGGGTTGGGTTATTTTGCGGAGGGCTGTGCCCTCCACGCCTCCCGTCAGGGGGAAGGTTCATGTTCGGCTGCGCCGATAGGCGCTACCAGGGCTGGGTTGGGTTATTTTGCGGAGGGCTGTGCCCTCCACGCCTCCC
>CAIWUD010000361.1 GCA_903915775.1 uncultured Chloroflexota bacterium
ATCTTGCCCTTCATGGCCTTCATCAGCCTACTCATCGGGATCATCCTCTACTCGAATGTCGGCGATTGGCTTGCGAACCTGCTCGCCCCACTCTCCTCAAATGTGGTAGGCCTGGTCATTCTGTCGCTGATCTGCGCTCTACCGGTGCTCTCACCCCTCCTGGGTCCTGGAGCAGTTATTGCCCAGGTGATTGGAACGCTCATCGGTGCTACCCTGATCACCAACGGCGCGATGCCCCCTCAGTACGCGCTGCCGGCCCTCTTTGCCATTAACCCACAGGTAGGCTGCGACTTCATTCCCGTGGGTCTGGCACTTGGTGAGGCTGAGCCGGAGACGGTCGAGATTGGTGTGCCGGCAATCCTGATATCGCGCCTCATTACTGGGCCGATTGCGGTGCTGCTCGCGTGGCTCGCCAGTTTTGGCCTCTACGCTGGTTAGTCTACTGCGGCTTGAGCGTTTGGCGCTACCAGAGCTGGGGGGCTGCACCCTCCACATCTCTAGCAAGATGGTCAAGCCTATGTGAACCGTACCTATCGCAGCAGTGGTGGTGAGGGGCTTTGTCCCTCACCACTCCGGTTCCACGTCAACTGTTACGAGGTTGCCGAGCCAATTACTGGATCATCTCTGAAGAGGTAAGAACACTATGAGCGAGAAGACGTACCGCAAGGTGAAGATCGCTGCTGGACGTGGAGGCTGGGGTGGACCGTTGATTGTGGAGCCAAAGCCGGGGCGGGATCTGATCTACTGTGTCACTGGTGGCGGCATCCATCCCCTGGCAGCAAAAATTGCTGAACTGACCGGCGGCACCCCTTTCGACGGCTTCAAATCGAAGGCAGACTTTAGCCAGATCGCTGTCGCGGTGATCGACTGTGGCGGTACGGCCCGGGTGGGTGTCTATCCGATGAAGAAGGTACTCACGGTCGATATTCACGCAACACGCCCCTCCGGTCCGCTCATGCGCTTCATTACGGCCGACCTGTTTGTCTCGGGGGTCAAAGAGGAGAACGTGACGATTGTGGATTAGTAGCATGCATAACCTCACCGCTCCAATCTGCCAGATCGAAATCACCTCAGTCGGGCCCCTCGCCGGTGAGTTTACCGACCACGGGATCTGGGTGCTCTTCCACGAACAGGCCCCTGAGGAGGTTGCAGAGTTTGCCCTGCTCCATCGGGCGGTGCCACCGAATGAGCCCTTGGCACCCGGACAGCTCCTGACCATCGATCAGGAGCGCTATACGATTACTGCGGTGGGGGCAGTTGCAAATGAGAATCTGGTGAACCTTGGTCATCTGGTGCTCAAGGCCAATGGCCTGGAGCAGCCTGAACTTCCCGGCGATGTCTGCGTTGAAGCGCGTGAACTGCCCAGACCGGCGGTTGGGCTCTGCCTCTCTGTCTGGGCGGTAACCGGAGTAGCGCCATGAGTCTCTACGATAGGTTGGTTGCGCGCGAGCGCAGTGGCCGTCCCATCGCGGTGGGTCTGGTCGGTGCCGGCCAGATGGGGATGGGACTGGTCAGTCAGGTTGCCTGTATGCGTGGGATGCGCATTATGGCGATTGCTGACCTCATGATCGATCGCGCACATC
>CAIWUD010000362.1 GCA_903915775.1 uncultured Chloroflexota bacterium
CAGACCCTTGTTCGCACGGGACGTGTATGCAGCGGCGGCAGAAGGGCAGAGCACTGGGTCGTACTGCTCGGAATTGATGAGTTGTCCCAGCCCACTGGTCAAGACCTGTTGGGCTAGGGGGGCCTCATCGATAGGCGTGCTACTGCCGTAGAGGTGAGTTTCATTCTGGTTGATTAGCGCCAAGGGGGTAAAGGTTCTGTCTGTGCTCCTCCAGATGGCGACCTGAGTTGCATTGAAGAGGGTGAGTAGGTGGGAACCAATGGTGCGCAGGGCGGCGGGGAGGTCAGTCCAGTGCATCAGCGCTTCGGCGATCCGAGTCAGGATGGCGAGCTCTTCAACCCGGCGTTGGAGGGCCTGGTTCGTACGACTGAGGGCCAGTTCATCCGCCTTGCGCTTCCTGACGTCGAGCACGACGCCATTCCAGATGGTGCTCCCATCAGGCTGATACTGGGGCAGTGCTCGTACCTGAAACCAACCTATCTGACCATCGGCCATGCGTTGCCGAATCTCCGCATCGAATAGCTGTGGTACTGATGTGAGATCCTGGTGTGCCAGGTTCAAGATGGGCAGATCATCGGACAAGGTACGGGCGATGACCGCCCGTGGATCACGGAGTGCATCAGCCGGGCTGATCCCGAGAAGCTGTTCGACACCTGCGCTGACGTAGCTACAGTGCAGCGTGGCGCGGTCACGCCCCTGAATAATTTGAAAGAGGTAGCCTGCCGGGAGGGCATTACTGATCGTGCGTAGCAGATTCTCGCGCTGCTCCAGTTCGATCTGCGCCTCTCTGGCCACCGTAATATCGCGAACCAGATTGAGGGTCTGCATGGGGCTTCCCGCAGCATCACGGGCAAAGATCACGGAACGGCTGAGCAACCAGCGTAGATTGCCATCCCTGTGGCGTGCCTGATAGATAAACTCGATCAGTTCATGGTCGGCGGCCTGCCTGAACTGCTCCTGCAGCGCTGGGATTCGTGTATAATCCTCGGGTAGCATCAATACCCGGAGTGGATACCTTCCCAAGGCCTGCTCCTCATCGGCACTATAGCCAAGCATGTTGGGAATCGTACGATTGGTGAAGATGGGTTGCTGATCTGCTAGGTCGTAAACGTAGATCGCATCGGGGCTCGCCTCGGTGATGCGCTGGATGAAGTGATCGCGTTCACGCAGGGAGTGCAGAATCTGCCGGTTCTGGAGGAACGCTGCCATCATGCTGGCTGCGGTCTGCAGGAGTTGTAGGTCATCTGGTAGCCAGCGGTGGGTGGGGTTGGTATGGCTTAGGACGACTACGCCCCAGAGGCGGCCCTGGAGGTGGAGTGGAGCCACCAGGATTGAGCCCATTCCCACCTGAGTAAAGGGCTGCTCATGCACGGGATCATCGCCCAGGAGGGAGGCGATCGGCGTGCTGAAGAGCATCCCTGCGGCAAGTTCACTACGCAGGTGCTCTGGGAACGGAGGAAGTGCGAGTAGGATGGTCTGGAGGTCAGCGGGCAGATCGGCTTCACTGACTGCTGCCAGAGTACGTAGGGTGAACTCGGGGGTGAAGGTCTCGACACGGGCGTAACGACAGCCTACAGCGACCCTGAGTTGATCAAGGACCTGCTCAAGGACGGAGATTTCACTGTCGCTATCCGTGGTCTCCATCTGCGTGAGCAGGGTGGATGCCGACTGGGCCAGGGTCTGGGCATGCCGCTGGCGACGCTCAGTCACACTGCGATGAGCGAGGCGAGTCAGGAATGCACCAACCATCTCAGTGAGGGCGCTGAGAATCGCGATGGTCTCCGGCTCGAGTTGCTGGTAGGGCGGACGTATGCCAAAGGTGACAAAGCCCCAGGGCCACCCATCTTCGAGCACGATCATCGCTGCGCCCCCAGCGATCCGAGACCCTAACCAGTGTGGCTGGTTGGTCAAATCGTGACGAAAAAACTCCGCTGCCGGCAGGTTGATCAACTCTCCACTGAGGAGTTGTTTGAGCACGGCTGGGCTTAGATTGTCGAGAGGTATGCCTTGACCGCTATTTTGGGCCTTGAACGGTATCTGGGCAACTGCACGATACCTCGGTACTCCTTGGAGCTCAAAGAACTCGTAGAGCCCAATCATATCGAGTTCAGTGGCGGTGCGAAACTCCTCGAGAACCTCGGTGATACACTCGTAGCGCTGTTCCGGGGCAACCTCAGCGCGGAGGAGGGTACGCGCGCAGCGGGCGATAGCTAACTGCAGGCGTAGTTGACGCACGAGGCTCGCTTCTGCCCGCTTGCGGGGAGTGATATTGTAGGTGATACCGCCAATCGCGTGTATCTTCCCCGTCGCGTCGCGCAGGGGAAACTGGAGCACGGTGTAGGTGTGGGTTTCATCCTGATAGGCGATCTCGACCTCGCCCTCGACCGGTTGAGCCTGTGCGATAACCTGCTGATCGAATCTGTGCCACTCCGGCATCTGCTTGCCGTGCGGCAGTTCAGTTGGGTTCTGCTGCAGTTGAGCCGCAGTGAGCCCGAGCAGGTCGTGCAGGTGGCTACTCGAGAGGAGGTAGCGCCCATCGAGGCTTTTGACATAGACTGCGGCAGGGGCGTGATCAAGGAAGCTCTGCACCAGGGCCTGGCTGTTGCGCAGTTCTTGGGTACGCTCCTCAACTCGAAGCTCAAGCTGGGCATTGATCGCATCACGTTCGGCGAGGGCGATACTGGTGTTGTGCAGGCTTTTGGCAAGCTGTGCAAGTAACATGCCAGCTACGTTACTGAGCAGTACGGTATACGCGACGATGGTCAGCGCAGTGATCAGGAGAGTCTGCTGGTTCAACCCGACAGCGACTGCCGCCAAGGGTGAGATGGTGTTGAACATCCCGCTGAAGAGACCAATCATGAGCAGAATTACGGCGGATGCGAAAGGGATCGCTTCGCGTGGGTCGAGCAGCAGGCTGGCCAGGGTGATCAGGAGGAAGTATTCGAGTCGGTTGATCTCGGGGGGGATGCCACCAAAGGTGCCGATCACAGCCAGTAGTAGCGTGGTACTGAGGAGTGCGTAGACCTGGAGCCGGTTAGGGAGTGGAGGTTTCAGTGCAAGCGTACCGAGCACGATGACCACGAGTGAACGCGCTATAAGTGTCGCCACATCACCCTGTTGCCACACCATCGGAAGATCGATTAGGTAGATTGGGGTAGCAACCAACAGGAGAATACGGCTCACGATCAGCAGGAGTTGACTGCGCAACTGTCTGAGCAGTGCTGATAGTCCTGGCTGATCGGTCACCGGAATGGAGTTGGGTGGTGTGGTCATGGGGTTCGTAGTTTGGGCGTGTTGCAAATCAGCGTGGGAGAAAGATACTGAGCCAACCCTTGACGCGCTCGAGGGTCGTGCCGCGTATCTGGTATTCCTCAGCGGGGTGGTAGCCGCGATTGAGCGACTCGCTGCGCAGGCTCCAGTGGAGTAGCCCCACCGATGCGCTGTACACAGGGCTGTTCAGGGTGTCAGTCAGCCCGATAAGGGCTGTTGGCATCCCAATGCGTACGGGTAGCCCGAGCATCGCGTAGATCAGTTCATCGAGACGAGCCAGTTGGGCACCTCCACCGGTCAACACGATCCCCGCTGGGAGCATGCCCGCATAGTTGCTCCGCTGAAACTCCTGGTAGATCAGCTCCGCGAGCTGCTCTGCACGGGCCTGAATGATCGAGCAGAGCATGTGGCGACTCGCGTTCTGCTTCTCACCTGCGTTCAGGGTTTCGATCTCAAGCTGATCGTCGGGATCATCAGCTTCGGGTGGGGAGCCGGCAATGGCCGACCCGCACTGGAGCTTGAGTTGCTCAGCGCTGCTCTGGGGTGTGCGGAGGATGTAGGTGATATCATTCGTCACGTGGTGACCGCCCACCGCGATGACACCGGTGTAAAAGACCTCCCCCTGGGCAAAGATGGCCACACTCGTGGTACCGGCACCAATATCTACCAGCATCACCCCACGCTCTTTATCTTCAGGCGTGAGCAGTGCCTCACCCGAGGCCAGGGGCTGGGGTACCAGTTCATCGATCCCCACCCCCGCCTTCTGTACACTCCTCATCAGATTCTGTACCACCATTGCTTCACCGGTGACGATGTGGGCCTCAACTTCGAGACGCGTGCCACTCATGCCGAGCGGGTCACGGATACCCTGATGGCCATCGACGCTATAGATGCGTGGAATGACGTGCAAGATCTCCCGTTGGCCAGGAAGCGCAACGGCTTGGGCTGCCTCAATAGCGCGGTTCACATCACCGGGGGTGATCTCCGACTCGGGGCGTTGCACTGCAACGACACCATGGCTATTGTGCGAAGCAATATGCTGTCCACTCACACTCACGTAGGCGGTGCTGATCCGGTAGCCACTGAGGCGCTCGGCACGCTCAATGCTGGCCTCGATAGCGCTCGCAGCCTGATCAATGCTGACCACGACACCTTTATCGAGCCCCTTACTTGGAGCAACCCCGACACCCAGGATCTTCAACTGACCCCGCTGGTTGAGTTGGGCTACAAGTGTGCAGACTTTGGTTGTTCCTACATCAATAGCAACGATCGTCTGAGGCATGGATGTCTCGTGTAGGTGTCTGAAGCTGTTGGCGTGTACGGCGTGTCCCAATTCCGGCTGCACCGATGGGACCATCTGGCGGTACCAAGGCTGGGTTGGGGTTTTCTATGGAGGGTAGAGCCCGCCCAGCCCATTTGAGATACGCCCACTACCCCGATTACAAAACCCTGTCCTAATCTATTGTACGACGTACCATAGCTCGGGCAAATGCGTAAATATGCCAATGTTTTTACGCAGTTTGACGCATATCATCTCTATGACTACCCAATATCGTACTACCTACGTCTGACACTCTAATTATGTACGTCGAACCGAGTTCCAGGGTCGCGATCGACGACCTTTTGCCGTCGCTTATCGCTCGACTCGAAATTGATGATGAGTGGCTGCTCTGGGCTGATCGGCGTGTAACCTGGTGGGCTGGCGATCTGGCTCAACACTTCTGGATTGAGCCG
>CAIWUD010000363.1 GCA_903915775.1 uncultured Chloroflexota bacterium
CCAGTTCGCCCTTCACCCGTGGTGCAGTTCTGGGTGATCGCATTCGCATGCAGGCCCTCAGCGGTGACCCCGGGGTCTTCATTCGCTCAATGGCCAGTCGAGGGCGCTTGGGTGGCCTATCACGGGCCACGGCTGATGCGGCCACGCTCATCGATGCTGCCGGCTTTGACCTGGTGCTGATCGAAACGGTTGGTGCCGGCCAGAGCGAGGTGGAGATCGCACGGACGGCCCACACCACAATTGTCGTGGAGGTGCCAGGGTTGGGTGACGATGTACAGAGCATTAAGGCTGGAATGCTCGAAATTGCCGATATCTTTGTCGTCAATAAAGCGGACCGTGAGGGTGCCGAGCAGGTAGTGCGTCAGCTGCGCACGATGCTCCACCTGGGCATGCGTGAACCAGGCGCCTGGGAACCACCAGTGGTGAGCGCTGTCGCCACCCTTGGTCGGGGCAGCAGCGAGATTGTCGCTGCTGCCGGTGCGCACCACACCTATCTGCGCAACGCTGCGCGTACGGCAGCCTCCGCTCAGGCTCACGCCGAGCGCGAACTCAGCGCAGCCGTCCAGGAGTTAGTACTGGAACGACTCCGCGGTCCCCACTGGTCAGCCATGGTTGACCAGCTTGCCACACGCGTCCGTGACCCCTACAGTGCCGCTGGGATGCTCATCGCTAGCCTGGAAGGCAGAGAACCAGAGAAGATCACGTAGCACTATGTCATTTCGTGCACGCTTAACCTTCATCTACACCGGCTTCTTTACCCTGGCGCTCCTCCTCCTCGGCTATGGGATCTACTTCTCGGTGCGCCAGTCGCTCTACACCGGTGTACAGCGCGACCTCTGGGCAGCCACCCAACAGGTGCGGCGCATCTTTAATGCGGGTGGGCTCGAGCCGATTCGCACACCCACCGGCGAACTACGCCTCTTCCTGCGCGGTGAGTTCATCCAGATCTTCAACAACCCCAATCTCGTGGCCCAGATCTTTCGGCCCAACGGCGAACTGATCGATAGTACACCCAACCTCGGCGGACGTTCACTACCCATCCCCGAGGATGCACTGAAGATGACGAGTAGTGACGTAAGTAGCGGCTACCGCCTGGTACGCGAAGTTGACGACATGCGCCTCGAGTCGTTCATTACCCCCCTCGTCATCGAAGGGAATCAGCAGGTTGTCGGCTTCCTCCAGATCTCACGTCCACTCCGCGACGTGGATCGAACGCTTGGCACGCTCACCTGGATCCTGGTTGGTGGCGGAGCAATCGCTCTGCTGATCACCGCCGCCGGCACCGCCCTGATCGCAGGACGCGTTCTACAACCCATCGACCAGATCACGCGCACCGCACAGGGCATCGTCCACGCCGAAGATCTCGCCCAGCGCGTTACCGTGCCGCCACAGCAGGACGAGCTCCAACGCCTGACGGTGACGATCAACGACCTGCTGGCACGCCTCGACAGCCTCTTTACCGCCCAGCGGCGCTTTGTCGCCGATGTTAGTCACGAACTGCGCACCCCACTGGCAGCGATGCAGGGGAACCTCGAGATCCTCGACCGTGGTGGGTTGGCACATCCCGACATCGCTGCCGAGACGGTCACCGATATGCGCCGTGAGACGGCACGCCTCATCCGCATGGTGAACGATCTCCTCCTCCTGGCCCAGAGTGATGCTCGGGTGCAGCTACGCAATGAGCCGGTTGAACTCGATACGCTGCTGCTCGAGGTATTTCGCGAACTGCGACTCCTGACACAAGGGGTGACTCTACGCCTTGGCGCTGAAGATCAGATCACCGTCAGCGGCGATCGCGACCGGCTCAAACAGGCGCTGCTCAACCTGGGG
>CAIWUD010000364.1 GCA_903915775.1 uncultured Chloroflexota bacterium
AACCCAGCCCTGGTAGCGCCAAACGGCACCCGCGGCGCAGCCGAAGTGGGAGGCGTGGAGGGCGCAGCCCTCCATAAAAAAACCCAACCCAGCCCTGGTAGCGCCAAACAGCACGAGCGGCGTAGCCGACATTGAACCATCCCGACGAGACAGAGACAATGGAGAGCCCAACCTCCACGACGATCGCTATCGATGCCAGCCGCTTGAGCGTCAGGGAGCGTACCGGTACTGAGCGCTACAGCTACGAACTGATCGCCGCCCTTGCCCGTATCGACCATTTTAACCCCTACCTACTCTACAGCAACGGTCTACCGGAAGCACTCCCCCCCCTAGGACCAAACTTCAACCTGCGCAGCCTACCGCTCCCACGCCTCTGGACCCATGCCCGTCTTGGGCCGGCCCTGCTACGGGAGCGTCCGGGCCTACTCTTTGTACCAGCCCACGTCATCCCACTCCTCCATCCACCTAGTCTCGTCACCATCCACGATCTCGGTTACCTGACCTTCCCCGAAGCGCACACCGCTCGGCGACGGTTGGAGTTAGATCTTTCAACGCGCTGGAATCTCCACGCTGCGCGCCACGTAATTGCCATTTCACAGGCAACGAAGGATGATCTGGTGCGCTCCTACCAGGTTAACCCTGAGCGGATCAGCGTCATTCATCACGGGCTCAGCGCCGACTTTCGCCCGGTCGAGGATGGAGCAGCACTTCAGGCGCTCCGCGCACGTTACAACCTCCATGCGCCCTACTTCCTCTACGTGGGCACGATCCAGCCACGCAAGAATCTCATGCGGTTGATCGAGGCGTTCGCCCAAGCTCTCCCTGCCATGAGTCACGATGGTGCCACACCCCTCCTGGTGCTGGCCGGGCGTCAGGGTTGGCTGAGTGAAGCGATCCTACGCCGCGCTCACGAGCTTGGTATTGCGTCCGCCGTGCGTTTTCTCGGCTACGTACCAGATCACGAACTTCCAGCACTACTCACGGCTGCCCAGGCCTTTGTCTTCCCTTCACTTTACGAAGGTTTCGGGATGCCCCTCTTGGAAGCGATGGCCTGTGGTACACCGGTCCTCACCTCAACGAGCTCGGCACTCCCTGAAGTGGCGGGTGGGGCGGCGCTGCTCGTGGAGCCAACGGATCGTGCTGCCCTGGCCGCTGGCCTGGTACGGCTGGCCAGTGATTCGGCACTACGTACCAACCTGCGCCACCTTGGCTTTGCGCGTGCCGCTCAGTTCACGTGGGAGCGTTGCGCACGGATGACACTGGAACGGTTGAGGGTGTAGGGTTCTACTGCACGAGCACCAACTGGGTCACTGCTCTGGTACGAGGATCGTGGCTTCAAGGGTAGCCTGGTAGTAGGTGGTGCCGCCTTCGCTGCGCACCTGGCGCGGATCAGCGTCGAAGATCAGCGTACCAGCCTGGATCTCCGGGTTGCAGTTGCACTGTTGGCTTGCTAAGGCGAGAAAGGCGCTCACCAGAGCCTGGTTGACCGTCCCACTGTCACTACCCGTAGCGACCCCAACCTCGAGGGTAAGCACGAGCCGTTGTGCCACCAGAGTTTGGGGCGTGCTGGGAGCTGTAGGTTGGGGTCCAGGTGGAGTAGTGCCAAATAGTAGAAAGACGCCTACACCGCCCAGTCCAACGATCAGAATAATGAGCGCGACTAGGAGTAGACCGCGCCGGCTGCGGCGGGCGGGCGGTGCAGGTGGATTCGCGGGGATAGGAACGGGGGTGGGTGGTTGTGCAACCATCACCGGAGGTGGCGTGGGCGTTGGAGGTGGAGGAGTGATACGCACGGTTGGGGTGGATACCGGCGGTTGCGGGCTCACGGCCGGAGCGCTGCGCGGAGCCGGGGTTGGGATGGGTAG
>CAIWUD010000365.1 GCA_903915775.1 uncultured Chloroflexota bacterium
CATCGAGACGACCAGGAAACAGGGGTACCGCTGCTGGAGTCACCGCTTGGCTGGAGGCCCGATCTCGTCGTCGCGGTCGATGTCGGGTGTGACGAGGCAGGGGCAGTGCTGCAGCAGGGAGAGGCAGGGTACCCCATCCTGGTCACGACGCACGCCCTGAGTGGAGCCACAGCGATCCAGCGGTTAGTCCGCCTAGCAACGCGGGCGGCCCCGATGTACCGTGTGGGTGACACGGTGCCTCAGACGCTGCGCGTGGCGTGTGCGTGCTTCCACGTGGTCATCCAGCTCGGGTATGCACCACAACTCTGCCGAACCTATGTCCAGCAGGTTTGCGTGATCGATAGCGGTAGGACTGGCACTGGTGCCGGTGTTAGCGCCGAACAGGAGCCCCGTCTGTTGCCGCTGGTCGAGGGGATGGTTGACCGATCGGCATTGGACGGTCAACCGGTCATTACCTGGCAGTGTCACGGGCAGATCAGCGGCGATCGGCGCCTGATGTGGTCAGTGCCGGGGGGGACGACGCCACCGGCAATCGCGGCACGACTGGCCGATCTGCCCGATGCGGTGTGGGATACGTACTGCCGGGACGCGTTTGAGCGTCCTGAAGGCAGGAAGCGAGGGAGCCAAGCAGATGCTCCCCCACGTCCGTTGCTGGTATCGGCGGCGGATGCGCTGCAGGTCGGTGCCTGGCAGGAAGTGGCTGATCGGCTCGATCGCGCGGTACGGGAGTCTGATGACCCCGAGGTACGGACGGCCATTGACACCGCGCTTACGGCGCATCCCGGGTTCCGTGGAATGATCGACCAGATGATTACGGCGGCGTGTAGGGCGATTCGTACGGCCCTGGATGAAGGAGCGTTTGACCGGGCCGCTGAGTTGGTGCAGGCTCCGGAGCGGCACGCGGTGGTTGAGCGTCGACGAGAACATCACCCTGATTGGCTAGAGCTGAGAAGCGAGGTGGAGCAGCGCTTGGCCGCTGTTGAGGCGTGTCGACACGCACTGACCGAAGCGAAAGTACTGCAGTACCACGGGGATCTGCGGCGTGCGCTGCAGACACTGGAGCCCATCGACGCGTCCCTGGTGGGATCTGCGCTGGGGTTGGTGCTCCTCACCGCACGCCAGCGCATGCTGCGGCACCTGGTGCAGCAGGGGAAAGCATCCGATGACGATCGCGCGGCACTGGCACAGGTCACGCGTGAGGTAGCGGCCCTGCATCAGGAGCAGTTGAGCGATGCGGGAGCGGCGATATCCATGCAACCCGATGTGCGTGGTACGACTGTCGCGACGCACCCGGGCGATGATCGGGATCTGCCCGAGCCCCCTGTCCTGCCCGAGCCCCCTGTCCTGCCCGAGCCCCCCGTTCTGCCCGAGCCCCCTGTCCTGCCAGCGCCACGCACGGACACTACGGCCACTGAAGATGCAGCGGTTGTAACAGAAGCGCCTCCGATGGCAGATCCAACGGTGAGTGGCCCGCCGCCGACATCAGGATGGCTTGACGATGCCCTGGCCCGAAGCCGGGAGCGTGTCCGCTTGCGTCACATGGCAGGGTGGGGCAGCGAACAGACGCAGCCGACTACCGTACCGATGCCTCCGAGTGGTACCGGTTGATGCCGACGGAGTCTGGCTGAGCCCGGCTGAACTGATCAGCGGGGGGAGGAGAGCTACGACACTCCCTGGTTGGTGTTGCCCCTTCCCTACCGTATTCCCCGCCGTGTTCCCCACCGTGTTCCCCGCCGTGTTCCCCGCCGTATTCCCCGCCTTGCTTGCTTGAGCGAGAGCCGAGACAGCGGTAGCAAAGCGATAGATTAGGTAGGTCGTAGTAGTCGTAGTCAGAGATGGAGGTTGTCATGCCTTGTATCACTCGACACTGGCAACAGATGCGCTCCGGCAGTACGCGCCGCCCCTTGCTGCCGTGGGAATCGGTGAGCGGGGTACCGTGTACTACTCCTGAGACGCACGTGGCAGGAGTGCGCGACCCAGTACGTGGTGGTTCGTGGGCAGGGTCAGAGGCGATCCTGATCATTGATGACCAGCCCCCGATTCGGGAGTGGCTCATGGATCTGCTGGCCCCCCTGGGAGTAGCGGTCGTGGCTGCTCGGAGTGGTGATGAGGCGCTGGCGCTGGTGCGGGCGGACAACAAACTGCAGATTCGTGCAGCGCTATGCGATCTGTTCATGCCGCATGCCGCACCGGAGGGTGGGGTCATGAGTGGGGTTATGAACGGTGGGGCGCTGGAGGGTGAGGTCAGTGAGGGTGGAGCGCTCGAGGGCATTGAAGCGGCACGGATCCTTTGGTACGACCACGGGATTCCGTGCCTGATGCTGAGTAGGGTGGAGGATGCGCGTGCGCGTCTGGCTGCGCTCTATGCGGGTGCATTCGGGTACCTCTGCAAGGATCGTGCACACGGAGCAATGGTTCGAACGAGTGTAGCGTCGCTGCTCGCTGGAAGACCGCTACGGGAGGCTGGGTTCCACCTGGCGGTGAGTACGGCGGACGTTCGGCATGTCGGTGAGCAAGCGGCGGCCTATGCACGGGCAATGGAGCAGTTGACGCCGCACCAGCGGGTCGTTGCGCAACTGCTCGCTGAGGGGAAGACGAACCGAGAGATCGCAGCACAGTTGGTGCTCTCGCGGGGAACGGTGAATAGCCACGTGAGCCACATCTTGGAGCGGCTCAACCTGTCGAATCGTCGGGAGGTAAAGAGCCGGGTACGCTTCACCTCGGGCGGCTATGGGAGAGGGTTGGCAAGCGGTCATGGACATGGACAGGTAGGTAGGTAGGTAGGTAGGTAGGAGTGAAGGAGATGTGGGATGGAGGTGGAACCAGGGTTTGTGCTCGACGGGGACATCGATGGAGACGTCGAGAAGGACGGTACGGAGGGTGGAGGCCTAGTCCCAGTAGTGGGGTCGGGGTCGGAGGGTAGGGCTGAGGGGGATGATGCGGCAGATGCGCTAGCCTGGCTAAGCCTAGAGGTGCAGAAGGCCCAGCGCCAGATTGTTCGTGGGGCGAGTGAGATGGCGGAGGGGATCGTGGGGCCGTCGGTGGCGTTGTTGGAGATCCGGCAGCGGCGGCTCTACCGGTTGGATCCAGAGCCTGAGTGTGCACAATCATTTGCCGTATTCGTCCAGCGGCGTTTCCAGATAAGCGAGCGGTTGGCTCGGAAGTATACGGACGCACTGGCGAGCCTGGGGGAGACACGCTATCAGGCGCTGCTGCGAGATGTTGGAGTTCAACGGACGTTTGCCCTCGCGCTGCTGCATCAGGCCGATGCGGGGCTCTTCGAGGCATTCTCGGATCTTGCCGCGCACGAACGCGCTGCAGTAAGCACGACGCAGATCACGGCGGTAGCCAAGCAGGTAGTGGCTGAGCAGGGGGGAGGAGCGGAACAGATTGCGAGCTTAGTCCAAGAGTTGGGGCGCCAGCAGGGGTTGCTGCAGCAGAGCCGCCAGCGGCTGCACGATGTAGAGAGTGTCCACCAGCAAACGGTGCAAGCGCTGATTGAGGAGCGGGATACGGTACGCCGGTCGAGTGAGCAGCAGGAGCAGGAGATCCGGCAGTTACGGGAGCGGCTCCGAACCCGTCCTGTCGCGGTCGGAGGGTCAGTCGGAGGGTCAGTGTCACCTCCTGGACGCACGCGGGTCGATGCTGCAGCAGTGGAACGACCGGCGGTGCTGGTCGTGAACGCATTTGATGTGGGGACGCTCGTGGTCGAAGTACGGGCGTTGCAGGGGAAGTTGGAGGAGTTCAGTCG
>CAIWUD010000366.1 GCA_903915775.1 uncultured Chloroflexota bacterium
AGCCCCGCCCGACCTGTACCCCGCCGATGTACAACTCGCCCGCCACCCCAATCGGAGTGAGCTGATATTGCGCATCGAGCAGATAGATCTGGGTATTGCTAATCGGTCGTCCGATCGGTGGTAGCTTCGACCATACCTCTATCTGCGTCGGAAGGGTGTAGCTAGTAACTACGTGGCTCTCTGTCGGTCCATACTGGTTCTGTAGCATCGCACCAGTCTGCCGGAAGAAGCGTGCAATGGCTGGCGTGATCTGGAGTTGTTCCCCAGCAGTATAGACACGACGCAGGTTTGTCGGGTATTGCTCGTCAACGAGAGCCATCTCCGTCATCTGCTGGAGGATCACAAATGGTACGTAGAGGTCGGTGACGGCGTGCTGCTCAATCCGACGAATGAGAGCCGAGAAATCATGTCGGGTCGCGTCATCCACCAAGATAAGGGTACTTCCGGAGAGCCAGGTCGCGAAGATCTCCTGGAAGGAGACATCAAAACTTATCGAGGTGAGTTGCAGGGTGCGCGTGGAGGAGGAGTAACTGTGAGATAGTGAAGTGGGCGATTGCTGCCACTGCATGAGGTTCCCAAGGGCATGGAGGTGCATCATGACCCCCTTAGGCCAGCCCGTGGAGCCCGAGGTGTAGATGACATAGGCGAGGTGCTCAGGCTGTACGGCACTCACCGGGTTGGTCGTCGGCTGCACCGCAATCGTCCCCCAATCAGCATCCAGACAGATGACCTGAGCACTAGTCGTGGGCAGCGTAGCACGCAGGTGTGCCTGGGTCAGCAGCACCGGTACCGCAGCATCCGTGAGCATGAAGGCGAGGCGCTCCTGCGGGTAGCTCGGGTCTAGTGGTACGTACGCCCCGCCCGCCTTGAGGATGCCCAGGAGCCCTACCACCATCTCCAGCGAGCGCTCCACGCAGAGGCCCACCAGCACCTCGGGGCCCACACCCAGCGCTTGCAACTGGTGCGCCACCTGGTTCGCCCGCGCATTCAGCTCCGCGTAGGTGAGTTGCTGATCTTCAAAGATGACCGCGACCGCATCGGGGGTTCGTGCCACCTGAGCTTCGAACTGCTCGTGGATGCACGCCTGCGGGTAGTCCACCGCGGTGTCGTTCCACGTCACGAGCAGTTGCTCCCGCTCGGCCGCCGTGAGCATGGGCAGCGTGGTGACCGACTGCGCGGGATCGGCCACGACCCCCGCCAGCAGCGTCTGGAAGTGACCCTCCATGCGTGCGATCGTCGCCACATCGAAGAGGTCGGTGTTGTACTCCAGGGTTGCCATCGTGGCACCATGTTCCTCCACCACGGTGAGGGTCAGGTCGAACTTCGCGACGGGGTAGTCCGCCTCCCACAACTCGATGGCGACCCCCGGCAGCTGCAGCGGCGTTTCACTCGCCTGGAGCAGGTTGAACATGACCTGGAAGAGCGGGCTGTGGCTCAGGTTGCGGCTTGGTTGCAGCGCCTCCACCACCTGCTCGAAGGGCACATCCTGGTGGCGCTGCGCCTCCAGCACCGTCTGGCGTACCTGGGCGAGCAGCGCACGGAAGCTCAGCGCGCTGCCATCGGTGTCCGTCAACTGGCTACGTAGGGCCAGCGTGTTGACACAGAGGCCGATGAGCGGCTCCACCTCGACGCGGGTGCGCCCAGCCACCGGCACG
>CAIWUD010000367.1 GCA_903915775.1 uncultured Chloroflexota bacterium
GCCGTGCCCTGCACCACCACCCCATCTACCGGGATGACCTGCCCTGCGTCACAGACGAGCAGATCACCACGCTCAACCTCCTCAAAGGGGGTCTCCGTTTCGACCCCATTGACCAGCCGCCAGACCGTTCGCGGCTGTTGGCCAAAGATCGACACCATGCCGTGGCGCAGGGTCGCCTCACTGATTGCACCGAACTTATAGGCGATGGACCCTGCGAGAAGGGTGACTGCACCGAGGGATAGGAAGCCACTGGCATAGAAGCCCAAGCCGTAGATGAGCCCCAAGTGGACGTAGCTGAACGTTCGCTCCTCTACCGCCTTCTGGTAGGCGATTTGTATGACCGGGCTCATTAACACGAGGCCAAAGAGTAGCGAAACCGAACCTATCGGTATCCCTGCGGCTGCAGCCAGCGCGGTGAGCCCAGCTCCAGTGATGCCCCAAGCCATCAACTCATTCGCCGATTTCTGCACCGCACTCAGATGTTCAGCGCTACCACCAGAGAGCGCACGCAGCTGTTCATAGCGCTCACGACCGGCGAGCGGGTCGATATGGTCGTGTACCCACTGGTGGTAACGTAGCAAGGTAGCTGCAGCCGGTTTCTTGAGTGGCTCCGTCACGGTCTGCAGCTGCTGGAGCCCCTGCTGGAGCAGCGGGTTCTCTTGTGCCCGCTCAACGAGTTTGCGTAACGGGTCAGGGTAGCGTGGCTTCTGCGCCGCAGCGAGCTCGGAGGCTGACTGCCATTGGAGCAACCCCTGCAGGTGGTCACTCACCGCGCGTAGCCGCCCCTGGAGCTCCGGCGCGAGCGGTTCTAGTGTGCCTCGTAGTTGTTCGTAACGCTCAGCCAGGATCGGTGCTGCTGGCGAGGCAATCACCACCTCCCGGAGCTCGCGCATGTTGCGCTGAAGTTGTCGGTTGACCGAAGCGACACGCTCCTCTATCCGGGTCGGAGGTACATCCACAACCTCGGGTTGGGCAGGGTCGGTCGGCGGTCGATCAGCAGGTGACGGCAGGCGATCACGGAGGCGATCAATGAGCCGCGTTGGCTGGAGACGTTGGTACCATTTCATCCAGGTGGCTCGTGACGAAGGAGAGGCCCTTGGGGTGTGGCTCACCGCATCCGCAGCAGAGCATCAGCACCAAGGCCAGACCGTACGGGAAGGGTATGGATGCGGATGCCCTCAGTATACCAGCTGATCGTGAGTAGATCGTGAGCCGATCGTGAATTTGTCATAGGTTTCCGTGTGGGCCATCGCGGCCTGCAGCACCTGCTGCAGACAGGCGGTCGACTGGTCGCTGAACCAGGCGCTGCAGCCTTGGGGGTGATCGCCACACCAAGGGTTTCGGCGGCAGCGGCCCGGTCGTCAGCGGTCGCCTCGGGATGATCCAGCCAGGCAACGACCAGGGTCTGGACAAACTGCGCTCCCGACATGGCGCGTACCCGTCGCACCAGACCGGTGCTGCGAGCGGTGTTCTCCGCGCTTTCATTCAAGACGATGGACATCGGCGGGTAGGGCGTGAGTAGCGTTGATGGTAGCGGTTCGCCTTTGACGTAGCCCTAATGGTGCAGCCCCCCCGATGGCTGCCCCCCACGCCTATGGTATGCTGTGAGCAGCGATGAGTGCGCCACGCCTGGAGGTACGCTATGCGCTTCTTCACCACTGAGGGTCCCGTCAATTGTGCGAAGCACTACTGCTTGCCTCCTCTCGTTCGCATCAACCTCGACGAGATCCGCGGGCTGATCGCGCAAGAGAAGTACTTCCTGCTCCACGCCCCACGCCAGACCGGCAAGACCAGTTGTCTCCTCGCCCTGGCCGACCTGCTCAACCGCGAAGGAACCTACCAGTGCGTCTACGCCAACCTCGAGACCGCCCAGGCCCTGCGCGAGGATGTTGACCGGGCCATCACTGTTATCGTGAGTGACAGTGCGCACTGGGCCGGGTTGATCAGTGGCGAGGAGACGGGTCCCGCCCTCGCCCGTGCCGTCCTCGCCGACACCCC
>CAIWUD010000368.1 GCA_903915775.1 uncultured Chloroflexota bacterium
ACTGAATGACCCCTTCGATCAGGAACAGCGCTTCCTGGAGCAGGGGCGTGACTTTGCAGCTGGTGATGATGAGGCCCATCAGATGGATGTCGATTTTCTCCATGCGTTGATGTATGGCATGCCCCCGACTGGTGGGTTGGGCATGGGTATCGATCGCATCCTCATGGTGCTGACCGATCGACCAAATATCCGTGAGGTTCTGCTCTTTCCCCATATGCGCCAGCGTGAGCAGTGAAGCTGGTCTGTTGAGGAGCGTACGGTTATGCCCCGCTCATTTACCGTTGAGCGCGAAAATCTCCCTCCTGTTGTCCAGCAGTGGCTACGTGCCGTGGGGCTTGATGATGAGGAGTTGATCGAGTTACTCTTTACCGATCAGGAGCTGCTGCTGCGCCGTCCGATGAGCCCGGAACTGCGTGCATGGGCGAAGGGCGTGAGTGATACCTACGATCGCGCTTTTCGCCAGATCGCCGGGCTGTAGCCACGCCTGAGTGCTCAACCGTATCTGTACTCCATCCTCGGAACAGCTTGTTATGCACTACCTCACCTGTAATGAATTGCTCGACCTCCACGCGTATGCCCTGGAGCGCTACGGTGGGCTGCTCGGGATCAAGAGCCAGGATCGTCTGCAGACGGTGGTGCAAACGCCGTCACAGCAGCTCTTTGGTGCTGAACTCTACTCCGACCTCACAAGTAAAGCGGCGATTCTGGTCTATCTCCTCGTGAAGAGTCACCCATTTCTCGATGCAAATGAGTTGACAGCCCTGCTGGCCCTGCTCCGCTTTCTCGAACTGAATGGCGCTGCGCTCCACCCAGAGGTTGCCGAAGCTGAGTTGACTGCTACCTTTCTGGCGCTGAAGCACTCCGATCTCGATAAGGAGGGCCTGGAGCAGTGGCTGCGCGAGCGCGTTCTGGAGCCGTAGGAGAGGGGCATGACCAGGATTTTGATCAACGGGATCGATGGTCGACTGGGTGCACGGGTGGCCGAGTTGCTGAGTGCCGACCAGGAGCTTACCGTGATCGGTCTGGCGCAACTGCGCCCCCCTGCACCAATCGGGCGCGCTGAAATCCTCAAGGCGAACCTGAATGGCCCGCAGTTGGTTGAACTGCTGCGGGCTGAGCGTATCGATGTAGTCGTACATCTGGCCTTCACCGGTGCTGAACGCCCCGCCCCTAGCTATGAGGCGGCAGTGCAGCAGAATGTGATCGGCTCGATGCTGCTGCTGGGGGCCTGTGCGACGGCTGGGGTAAAGCGTGTGATCGTACGTAGCCACACGGCTGTCTATGGTGCACATCCACTCAACCCAGCTTTTCTACGCGAAGATCGGCCCGTTATGCGCGACGGTGCCCGCGGTCTGATACGCGACTTTGTCGAGGTCGAGCAGTTCATGAGCGAGTTTGGCCCACGCCATCCCCAGCTATCGCTCGTGCCGCTGCGCTGTGCGCCCCTGATTGGCGCATGGTCTCCGCTGATTGAGTATCTTACCCGGCCAAGTCCGCGCATGCTGATCGGCTTCGACCCCTGTGTGCAACTGCTACACCTCGAGGATGCGGCCAACGCCTTTGCCCTTGCGGCACGCCTTGATGTGAACGGCCCAATCAATCTCGCCGCTGCCGATGTGCTCTGCATTTCACAGCTGATCCTGCTGGCTGGGCAGATCCCCTTGGCGCTACCTGAACCCCTGGTGAGCCTGGCGCTCGTTCTGGGGAACCATGAGATCCTGGGTGCCTGGCCCTTTGATCTCAGCTTTTTGCGCCACGGCTGTCTCGTCGACACCGATCGTGCAAGCGCTCTGCTTGGCTGGAAACCTACCTACACTGCCGCCGAGTCGCTACGGCTGCTGCGCATGAATGAGTATGCTGAGCCGACTAGCGAACAGGCCGACGAGGCGCTACGCGCTTTCCTGAGCCGCTAGACGGCGTCTCGTTGAGCGCCCGTGGGCTACAAGCTATTCATCAAACCATCAGCGTAACTCGGTCACGAACTTTTGGAGTGTGTCTATGAACGAGGTGCCACTCTACAACGATCGCCACAGCGGCATGCCTGGCTTTGAAGAGACCCTTCCCACTCCCCCTGCTGCCGAGCTCTTTGAGACCGATCTGGAGATCCCCCATTTCTCTGGTCAGGCCTCAGATCAGACGGCAGCTGTCGGGACTATTGCCGCCGGTCTCCTGCAGTTGATCGGTGAAAATCTGCGCTATATGAGCGAGGCACAGGCCGAACGGGTGGCCAGCATGTTGCAAGGCATCGATCTGAAGGACTACCTCGATCCTGACTTTTGGCGTGGGGTTGGGATAGTGCTGCAGTACCAGATTGATGAGCAGGTTAACTTCTTTAAACGGCGCATGAGCGGTAGCTATACGCTCGATCCCTTCGGCATGGATCGTGATCTGGTCGAGGTTGCGCGCCCCTTCCTCAACTTCATGTATCGCAGTTGGTGGCGAACCACCAGCGAGGGACTCGAACATGTGCCTGCGGAAGGTCGAGCGCTACTCGTTGGGAACCATAGTGGCGTACTGCCCTGGGACGGTGCGATGATCACGGTTGCCGTGGCTGAAGATCATCCGGCCCAGAATCAGCGCCTGGTGCGTAGCCTCTACCTTCACTGGTTCAGTACGCTCCCCTTTGTCGCCCCGGCCCTCGCCGCCCTTGGGAATGTACCTGGGATTCCAGAAAATGCGGTCAGACTGCTCGAACGTGATGAACTCGTCTGTGTCTTCCCCGAGGGGGTGAAGGGGGTTGGTAAGCTCTTTAAGGATCGCTACCAGTTAGCCCGTTTTGGACGGGGTGGGTTTGTGCAGGCGGCTATTCGCGCCCGTGCGCCTATTGTACCAGTTGCAGTAGTCGGTGCCGAAGAGATCTACCCGATGCTTGCGAATGCCGAACCGGTCGCCCGCCTCTTTGGTATGCCCTTCTTTCCCATTACGCCATTCTTCCCCTGGCTAGGCCCACTCGGTGTTATCCCACTCCCGACACGCTGGTCGATCACCTTCTGTGAACCGTTAGCCACCGATCGGTACGACCCTGCCGAGGCTGATAATCCACTGACGGTGCTCGGTCTGAGTGAGTTGGTACGGAGTAGGATCCAAGCAACAATCGATGCAAAGTTGGCGGAGCGTCGCTCGCTTTTTTAAGATGCTGAGTGCTGGATTAGCCTGAGAAAGCGGCGTCCATACTGGAAAAATGAGAGGCTGAACGGGATCATGGCGACGAAGAGGGCTGGGCGACCGCTGCGAGGTCCATCGGCGACGTAGAGCAGTGCCGCGGCAGTGAGGAGTGCCGTAGTCAGCTTGCCGCTACTAGCAGCGGTGGTGATCTGTTCACGCCGTCTGAGCACCACGATGGCTGCAGCAAGAATACCGATATCGCGGAAGAGGAGCAGGGCGGTTGCCCACCATGGAAAGCCCCGTGTCCGTGAGAGGATGATCGCGGTGCCATCGACGAGCAGTTTGTCCGCTACCGGATCCAGAAGTTCTCCAAGCCGCGAGACTTCACCACGGGCGCGGGCAATCGGCCCATCGACTGCGTCGGTCAGCATGGTGAGTGCCAGGCAGATCAGGGCTGTACGTTGCCGTTCCGGCTTGCTCAGTAGGAACAGCGTGATCGGTGCGAGGAGCAGGCGGCTTATCGTGAGCAGGTTCGAGGGGTAGAGGAGTTCACGCGGGGTAACGAGATCACGCAGGCGCATCCTAACCTCCCGATTATCCATCTTGCCCCATCGATGATAAGAGAGCTACGAACCTAGTTGACGCTCAGTTGCAACGTATATCTGTACCACAACCAGGTGCGCAAACACAAGGGCCGCCATCATGAGCCAGACGATGGCTAGGAGCAGCACGCCCTGTCCAGGGAAGGTGAACCTGAGCAAGCCTCCTGCCATGGCCATGAGGCCCAGGGCGGGGAGGTAGGTTGGTAGTGAGATGAGGCGGGCGCGTACCAGGGTTGGACGCACGTCTGGACGGAGTGCCCAGTGCAGCACGTCGCGGCTGAGGGCTTTCTCGATGCGCCCCTCATCGGCGAAGCGCAGCCGAGCGACGGGGGCGACACTGCTCAGGAACAGGCCAATGGGCAGTGGTGTAGTGAGCAGCATGATCCAGAGCATGACCAGCGTCGGATCGGGTCCGCGGGCACCGAGCACGAGGGTAATGCCGACACAGAAGCTCAGCAGTGCGCCCAGGATCGCTGGAAACACAAAGAAGGTGATATCGATCAGGAGGGCGAGGAGACCAGCCAGGTAGCGGGTTGATGGATCGCTCCAGGGTGGGAGTGGTGTGGGAAAGCCACGCCGGCTGTTGTCCACACTCTCCATGACAAACCCCGCAGCGAGGGGCAAGCCGATCAGGGTGGTTGCCGCGCCACCATAGCCTAGGCAGTGCAACCACCAGGCGCGATCGCGGCATACGGTTGTCACGGCCTCACGGAGGGTAACGGTGGCAGGCTGGCGTGCACTGAAACTCATGCCGGCTCTCTGCTCAGGTAGCGCCTGACGAGATCGAGGGCGAGGGTTGCCACAAAGTCCCACCCCTCAGCCTGGCGCAGATCGTAGCGCCGAGTCACCTGTTGCAGGAGCTCTGTCGGTGTGGCAAGAGCCACACTCACTGCCGTCATCCCACTCGGATCAATCGTACTCGCCGCCTGGGTGGCGAGGCCAAGTTCAGCATGCCAACGCTCTGCAGTACGGACTGCGCCTGCGCGTGCCAGGTCGGCTGCGGCCTGCTCATCGATGGGGTTCGTGATCGGTTGGATTAGGACGCCACGGATACCATCGCTACCGCCAGAAGCGGCTGAGAGGGCGCGAAAGGTTGGGGCCGCACTCGTACACTCGTGGAGCGCAATGCCCAGGCCCTGCTCGCGCAACAGACGCGCCACCCGGTCGGCGAGGGGCTCATCACCGATCAGGTGGGAGCCTAGACGTGCCACGATAATCGCTTCGGCCTCGGCGATCAGCGCTTCAGCCTCGGCTTGTGAGTCGGCGCGAGCACCGATGCGTAGTTCATAGCGCGCCTGTTTGGCAGAAATACCGACGGTTGGGTTCTCCTGGAGCATCAGATCAGCGATCAGCTCACCAATCGCACTCTCACCGAGGCCAGTTGCATGGAGTGTCTTGACCAGGATAACCGCAGTGACCCCACGCTCCTCGCGTAGGTAGGGGAGCACGGCGTGCTCATAGAGGTAGCGCATCTCATAGGGGACGCCTGGTAGGACAACCGTCGTACCGATCGGATCTTCAACAATGAACGCAGGGGCGGTTCCACGCGGATTCTCAATAATCCGTGCCCCGGTAGGAACAAAAGCCTGACGACGGTTGCTCTGGGGCATCTCACGGCCCATGGCGGCAAAACGAGCGGCGATCTGATCCATCAACGCCTGATGGAACTCGAGCGACCGCCCGTAGGCCATGGCCACAGCCTCGCGGGTTACATCGTCGAGGGTTGGGCCAAGCCCGCCGGTACAGATCACCAGGTCAGCGCGACTCAGCGCCTCGCGTAGCGTGGCGGCAATACGCTCACTATTATCACCAACCACACTTTTCCGATAGAGGTTGACCCCCGCAGCGGCCAATTGGCGTGCCAGGTAGGCACTGTTGGTGTCGATGGTGGCCCCTAGCAATAGTTCGGAGCCGATAGCAATAATCTCTGCGCGCATAGTTGTCGTTCAATGAGCGGAACAATAGGCCAAGGAGGCCGCGACCACTTCGGGGTAAGGGCTACGCCATGAATGGATCATCAGGACGCGGGCGCGGGCTAGAGCCCTCAGCCAGACGGCGGCGGTACTCGTCCCAGAGCTCCTGCTCTCGTGTGAGCGCGGCCTGGCGGCCAGCCTCAAGGGCGGCACGGATCCGCTGATTGAGTGCTGGCCCCGTTGCTGCTGCCCCATCCGTCAGACCGAGGCGGAGCTCCTCGCTCGTGCGCTGATGGAGCATGTAGGCGGCCCCAGCACCAAGTGCGGCCCCGAACAGTAGCCCCCAGAGAAAGCGTCCAGAGCTCTGTTTAGCGCGACTCTGACTCTCGTTGCGGAGCAGCTTGATGAGCTGCAGTGCGATCTCGCGCTCACCGGCGAGGGCGCCAGTGCTTCCGTCGCGTTCAGTGCGGATGGCCTCACTGAAACGGAGGGCTGCATCGGCCAGGGCATCGCGCTCACTGCTCATACCTTCCTCGCTACTTCCTGACTGGCGTGCTCAACGAACGCCTCGACGCTGATCGGGCCAAGATCCTCACCCGAGCGCATACGCACCGCAACGGCACCCGCCTCCTGCTCTTTGCCACCAATAATGAGCATGTAGGGAACCTTTTGCAGCTGGGCACGCCGAATCTTGCCCTGCATGCGATCGCGGCTATCATCGATCTCAACGCGCAGCCCAGCTTCACCCAGGCGTGCTCGTACCGCCTCAGCGTAGGCCATCTGCTTATCGGTGATCGGGATCAGTACAGCCTGTACCGGGGCCAACCAGAGCGGAAAAGCGCCAGCAAAGTGCTCGATCAGCACACCAAAGAAGCGCTCCATACTCCCCATCAGGGCACGGTGCACCATGTAGGGGCGGTGGGGCTGATTGTCCTCGCCCATGTACTCGAGCCCAAAGCGTTCGGGCAGGTTGAAGTCGAACTGGATCGTACTCAGTTGCCACTCGCGTCCGAGGGCGTCGTGCACCTTCAGGTCGATCTTTGGGCCGTAGAAGGCCCCACCACCCTCATCGCGCTGGTAGGGCAGATCGTGAGCCTGTACCGCCCGCTCAAGAGCCTCGGTGGCCCGATCCCAGTCGGCAACCGCACCGACAAACTTCTCCGGCCTAGTCGAGAGGTAGGCGGTAAAGTCACTCAGCCCGAAAGAGCGCAATACGTAGAGTGAGAAGTCGAGTGCGCGTCGAATCTCCTCTTCAACCTGATCTGGCCGACAGAAGATATGGGCATCGTCTTGGGTAAACCCGCGCACCCTCGTTAAGCCGTGCAGCGCTCCACTCAGCTCGTAGCGATAGACCGTGCCATACTCGGCGTAGCGGCGTGGGAGATCACGGTAGGAGCGCATGTGCGATTGGTAGATCTGGATATGAAAGGGGCAGTTCATCGGCTTGGCATAGTAGGCCTCACCCTCAATATCCATCGGCGCGTACATGCTCTCTTTGTAGAAGTCCAGGTGCCCTGATGTCTCCCAGAGGTATGCACGCCCAATGTGGGGCGAAAAGACCCACTCGTAGCCAGCCTTCAGGTGGGCCTGGCGACTAAAATCCTCAGCAATGACGCGGATCATCGCCCCCTTGGGGTGCCAGAGGATCAACCCGGGCCCGACCGCGTCCGAGATGCTGAAGAGGTCAAGTTCCTTACCCAAACGCCGATGGTCACGCCGCTTTGCCTCCTCCAGACGCCAGAGGTAGTGCTCCAGTTCGGCCTTACTCTTCCAGGCGGTACCGTAGATGCGCTGCAGCTGGGGGTTCTTCTCGTTGCCACGCCAGTAGGCCCCAGCAATACTCATGAGCTTGAAGCCCTCGGGGTCGATCTCGCCGGTATGGCCAAGGTGCGGACCGCGACAGAGGTCTTCGAAGCTGTCATGGGTATAGGTCGAGATCACTACACCAGCCTGATCACTTCTGGCTTCACCATACTCGTCGGCGCCCTGGGCCAGGCCCTCAATCAGTTCGAGCTTGAAGGGCTGGTCGGCAAAGAGGGCACGAGCCTCCTCGGCGCTGACCTCGCGGTAGTGGAAGGCATGATTACCCGCGATAATGCGCCGCATACGCAGCTCAATCTCGCTCAAATCTTCTGGAGTGAGGGTGCGAGGCAGGTCAAAATCATAGTAAAAACCATGCTCAATCGGTGGCCCAATCGCGATCTTGCCGGCTGGGAAGAGTTCAAGGACAGCCTGGGCCATCACGTGGGCCAGCGAGTGGCGTAGTCGGTAGTTGGGGTCGCTGTTCGGATCGGCGGGCATAGATCTACCTCGTAGGGGGGGCACACACTACAGTGCGTCTGAATCTTACACGGGCATAGGCGGAACGTCAAGTCATCCTGATTTAGTACCTGTTCAAGTTTGGGGTAAGCCAACGGCAGGGCAACCACGGGAGGTTGCCCGTACGGGTGCGTCACGGGGGTGAGACGCACTAGCTCAGCTACCCGATCTATTGCCAGTAGCGTGCATGTCGGCTACAATGCCCAACATCCTATTGTGTCGTCTGGCACACGTCGAAGCCAACGTAACCATGGCAGCGGTACCACTCCGTTCTTCCCAATCCTCCCGCGCACTACGCGCCGCCGCAGCTCGTGCCGATCTCGATCGGGCTCGTGGCCGTCCAGTGCGCTTTGCCAGGCCACAACAGCGCCAACACGCTCGCTGGGGTCTGCCGTGGCGCACTACCCTTACCACGTCCGATCCGCTTCGCCTGCTCGGTCACGCCTGCCTCATGATGCTCGTGGCACTGGTTCTGATCATGGAGCAGCCGGGGGGGCGTCCCGAACCACTGGTAGAGGCTCTGGATCAGTTGTCTCCCGCTCCGCCAGTAGCTTTGCAGCCTGCTATTGATTGCGAGGCGGTGGGCGGGGAGCGGGATGGCAGTTGTATTGGCACCGTACCGATGGTTCAGGCATCAGACTTCGAACTATCCCAGAGTAGCGTCCCCGAGCCTATTGCACCCATGCTGCAGCAGCCGCTGGAGCTTGTCGCTGCTTTTCAGGCCTACCATCCCTTAGCTTCCGGCGAGACCCTGGGCGATGTTGCACTACGCTATGAGGTTCCGATTGAGACGCTGGTCTGGGCGAACGATCTTGATCGCGGCGATGCGCTCATGGTTGGTCAACGCCTACGTATCCCGCGCCTGCCCGGTCTGCCCTATACGGTTGCCACTGGCGAGACGATCGATCAGCTTGCGCTCCGTTTTGGGGTGGCGCCCGAGGCGATCACGACCTTTGCGCCCAACCGCATCAATGATGTACAACGCCTACGTGCCGGTCAGGAGATCTTTATCCCCGGTGGTACCCGCCCGATGGCGAGTGACTGGCTGGAGTTTCTGGGGGGTGCCGATCGCATCCCTAGCCTGACGAGTAAACCGGCGGGGGTTGTGCGTTCCATGCAGACCAATCTACGCCTCGGACCAAGCACCGAGTATCCGCGTCTGATTCAACTCGATGCGGGCCGTCGTTTGGCCCTGCGCGCTCGCCATGACGACTGGTTGCTGGTGGCCCTTGGAGCAACACAGGGCTGGGTGCGTCAGGATCTGCTCGACCTGGTAGCTGCAGAGGTTGCTGCGCTCCCCGAGAGCAACGACTTCCCGCCGCCCCCACCACGCTGGGTCTGGCCATCCCGCGGTGTGCTAACCTCCCGTTATGGTCCGCGCTGGGGCGGTTTTCACAATGGGATCGACATTGCAAGCAGTGCCTGGACGCCAATTGTGGCGGCGCGAACCGGTCAGGTGCGCGAGGCTGGCTGGTGTAGCGGGTATGGCTACTGCGTGAAGTTGAGCCACGGTGGTGGGGTGGAGACTATCTACGGCCACCTTATCACGACGCCCGTGGTACGCACTGGTCAGCAGGTGACCGTTGGTGAGTTGATCGGCCATATGGGTAGTACCTATGACCGCAGCGGCGGTGGCTACTCGACGGGGGTACATCTACACTTTACTATTCTGGTGAATGGTCGAGCGGTTGATCCGCTACGCTTTCTTCCGTAAGTCACGCTTCAATTTTGGCTGCGCCGATGTTACCCTCTGGCGCTACCAGAGCGTGGTCGGCGTTTGTTGTGGAGGGCTGCGCTCTCCATACCTCCCGTGAGATGGTCACGCTCTGCCGGAGGTCGCGAAACTGTATGCACCAACAGCACGGGCTTGGGCAGGAACTGGACACGAAGACCGAAGAGGTTGTGGTGCATCAGATTCCGGTGAGGGCTATTCACGCAAACCGCAACCAGCCACGTAGCTCCTTTAACGAGCAGGCTCTCGATGAGTTGGCAGCCTCAATCCGTGAGCATGGGCTGATTCAGCCAATCATTGTCAGTGAGCATGACGAGGGGTATGAGCTGATTGCTGGTGAGCGACGGTGGCGCGCGGTGCAGCGTGCAGGATTGGAGTCAATCCCGGCCCTGATCACCCGTGCTACACCGCAGCAACTGCTAGAACTAGCCCTGGTTGAGAATATCCAGCGAGCCGACCTGAATGTGCTCGAAGAGGCGCTGGCTTACCAGGCGCTGAAGGATGCGTTCGGGCTAAGTGATGCGGTGATCGCTCGGCGCGTTGGGAAGAGCCGAGTTGCCGTGGTGAACACCCGTCGACTGATCCGGCTGGCCCCAGAGGCACGCCAGGCCCTCCTCGACCAGACCATAAGTGCTGGCCATGGGCGCGCCCTCCTCCGCTTTGAGGTGCCAGACGAACAGGTAGCCGTGCTCACCCTGCTGTTGCGCCACGGCATGTCGGTGCGTGAAGTTGAGCAGTTAGCCGAGCTTGCACTGCACGATCACTTGGATCCCGCGGTGCGTTCGGCGCTTCTGCACGGTCGACTCACCATGGCGCAGGCACAACTCTTGCTGCGTGTTGACGATCTGGATGATCAACGGGCCTTGCTCGATGGGGTGCTGGCACAGGGGGTGAGTGTAGCCGCGTTGGAGCGTGTCGTCTCCAGGCTGACCACCGGCATGACGCTCGATGAAGCAGGAGCGGTATTGCCACAGCCCGCTGCTCATCCCGTAACGCCCAGGAGACCGCGGAGTACACGTGCTGCTCCCGAAGATGAGCAGGCTGAGCGCCTCTTCGAACTACTCCTCGCGACACCGGTACAGATCGCACGTGCGGCGGGAGCTATTCGCTTGACGATCACGCTTTTTGACGAGACACAGCTCCAGGAACTCTACGATCGACTTGGTGGCACATGATCCGTCAGGCTTGGGAGTTGCTGCGCTTCCTACGACCACAGATCGCCCTGCAGGCGCTCCTCTACGCCCTCCTCGGGTTCTACCTAAGTGGTGGTGTGGGGCTACCGTTGAAGCACGAGGATGGCGTCGCAGCGCTCGCCCTACTCCTCATCGTCTCCTTCGGCTTTGTGATCAACGACTATGCCGATATCGAGCTCGATCGTCTGAGCAAGCCCGAGCGCTCCTTACCCTCAGGGCGGGTCACCCTCGCACAGGCCCGCCTGCTCGCCGTGCTGACTGCTGTGGCTGCACTCCTCCTCGCGGGCTGGCTGGCAAATCCCCTACGACTCCTGATCTGGTCTAATCTCCTCCTCACCACCGCTTACGCCTTCTGGCTCAAGCGCACACTGCTGCTGGGCAACCTGACCATCGCCTACCTCAACAGCTCAGTGATCGTTTTTGGTGCCCTGTCCGCTAGTGGCCCGAACAGTCGTGTCTGGAGCGTTGCGCTGATCGTGTTGCTCTACTCAGTAGCGCAAGAGTTGCTCTATACGGCTGACGACCATGCCGGTGATCGAGCTGCCGGGATTACGACCACGGCGGTTGCGCTCGGAGTTGAGCAGACCTTGAAACTCTTCAGGCTGTGTATCTTGCTTACGGCCCTCACGGCACTGCTCCCACTCTGTTTCGGCTTCGCCTCACTAGCCTACATCCTTCTGCTCATACCCTGTCTGCTTGGGCCGATCATCCTCTGGATCATCCCCTTTGCACGCTCTGACGCTCCACAGCAGCTGCGTACCGCCTGTCGGGTGGTAAAATGGGTGCGCGTCAGTTCGCTCGTACCGCTGGTAGCCCTGACCTTGAGCTCGGCATAGCGCGGTGTATGGTACACTTTGGGCAGTTGTCGTTATACTGGTCTGTAGAACACGAGGTATAGGAATGGCTCTCACCACGACCGAGGTGGCTCACGTAGCCCAGTTGGCGCGCCTACGTCTCAGCACTGAGGAGTTGGAGCAGATGCGCAACCAACTCTCACACATCCTCGACTATATCGCCATGCTCCAGGATGTCGATGTCACTGGTGTGCCGCCGACTGCCCAGGTGACCGGTCTGGCTACGGTAATGCGCCCCGATCGGGTTGTCGGAGCGCTGGATCGCGAAGAGGTACTCGCCAACGCACCCGATCAAGCGGCGGGGATGTTCCGCGTGCGGGCCGTCTTTGACGAGTAGGGCTATTTCACGGGAGGTGTGGAGGGCGTAGCCCTCCACACAAGACCCCAACCCGGCCCCGGTGGCGCCAGGTGATCACGCAGGCGTAGCCGAAATTGGACTGTGCCTCATGGATAGATTCGATAGAGCATACGTGGGAAGGGGATCGTCTCACGGATGTGGCGTGTACCGGTGATCCAGGCTACCACACGTTCGACGCCCATACCAAAGCCACTATGGGGAACGGTGCCGTAGCGGCGCAGATCGAGGTACCAGCGGTAGTCGTCGAGGTTCAATCCATGCTCGCGGATACGCTGCTCAAGCAGATCGGGATCATGGATGCGTTGTGAGCCACCAATAATTTCGCCATAGCCCTCGGGGGCGAGGAGATCGGCGCAGAGGGCAACCTCGGGGCGATCGGGATCAGGTTGCATGTAAAAGGCCTTGATCGCTGCCGGGTAGCGTTCGACAAAGACTGGCCGATCGAACTTCGAGGCGATCAACTGCTCGTGGGGCGCACCGAGATCCTCGCCCCATGTGAGGGGCGACGCACCCTCTACCTCACCCTGGTTGGCCACAATCATCGCTAGGGCATCATCGTAGCTGATACGTGGGAAGGGCGCTAGACAGCGCTCGAGGGGTGCGGTATCACGCTCCAGGGTGCGCAGATCACCACTCCGGCGCTCGAGTACGCGCTGGACGATCGCGCTGACCAGCTGCTCCTGGAGCTCCAGGTTCTCTTTGTGGGTGGCAAAGGCCACCTCTGGTTCGAGCATCCAGAACTCAGTCAGGTGGCGGCGAGTCTTGCTCTTTTCGGCACGGAAGGTGGGACCAAAGCAGTAGACTCGCCCAAAGCTCATCATGCCTGCCTCGACGTAGAGCTGACCAGTCTGCGCAAGGTAGGCCTTACCGAGATCAAAGTAGTCGGTGGCGAAGAGGTTGCTGCTCCCCTCAGCGGCCGTTGCGGTCAGGATTGGTGTGTCGAAGCGCACGAAATCGCGGTCGTTCAGCCACTCCTGAGCCGCCGCGATCACCTCGGCACGGACACGTAAGAGGGCATGCTGACGCGCCGAGCGTACCCAGAGGTGGCGATGCTCCATGAGGAACTCGACGCCATGCTCTTTCGGGGTGATCGGGTAGTCGCTACTTACGCCGACAAGCTCGAGCTCTTGGATATCGATCTCAAAGCCACCTGGAGCGCGCTCATCAGCGCGTACACTCCCGGTAATGCGGCAGGCTGCCTCTTGAGTCAACTGCTGGGCAAGCGCAAAGGTCTCCGGGCTGACACTCTTCTTGAAGACGACGCACTGGATGGTTGCGGTGCCATCGCGGAAGAGCAAGAAGATCAGCTTGCCCTTCTCCGTCCTATGGTAGACCCAGCCGGCCAGGGTAACCGTCTGGCCGACATGGGCTGCAACAGCAGCGACTGAGCTGCTCGGCTGTAGGGACATAGTCTACTCCCCCACACAGAGGTTTCAGGCGACCGTGAGATTCTTGGTGCGATTGGCCAGTTCGGGCTGAACACCCCGTCCTACACCCCAGTAGACGAAGCCGCGTGCCGCCATCTCAGCGGGGTCGTAGATATTTCGCCCGTCAATGACGATTGGCTGGCGCATAAAGCCACGGATCTTCTCCCAGTTGAGCTGCTTGAACTCGTTCCACTCGGTAACGATTAGCAGGGCATCGGCCTCTTTCGCCACATCGTACGCTGTGGCGCAGAAGGTTACCGTAGGCATGAGCTCGCTGGCGTGCTCCATCGCAACGGGATCGTACGCTTTTACCCGGGCGCCACCGGCCTGCATGGCACTGATAATATCGATGCTCGGAGCCTCACGCATATCGTCCGTGTTCGGCTTGAATGATAGTCCAAGCACACCCACACACTTATCACTCAGATCGCCAAGGAGAATGCGCACCTTATCGGCAAAACGGTCACGGGCCGACTGGTTGATCTCCATCACCGCCTGGAGCAGCTGGGGATGGCATCCAGCGGTGGCGGCCATATGGTGGAGGGCGAGCACATCTTTCGGGAAGCAGGAGCCACCGTAGCCGAGGCCTGCATCGAGGAAGTAGGGGCCAATCCGCCGATCGGCGCCCATCCCACGAGCGACTTCGCGTACATCGGCACCGAGCCGCTCACAGATCTGGGCGATCTCATTGATGAACGAGATCCGGGTTGCAAGGAAGGCGTTAGAAGCATACTTGATCATCTCGGCCGTGCGTAGATCGGTGATGATCACCGGTGCACCTAAGGGTGCGTGCAGTTCAGCCACCTCTTCCGCAGCACTCCGATCGGTCGAACCGAGCACAATCCGGTCGGGCTTAAAGAAGTCGCTCAGGGCGCTCCCTTCGCGGAGAAATTCGGGGTTGGAGACGACAGAGAAGTTCACCCCAGCGGCGGCATGTTCGCTAATGATGTTGAAGACCATGTCGCCCGTACCTACGGGCACCGTGCTCTTATCGATGATGATCGCCTCGCCGTGTAGGTGCTGACCAATACTACGCGCAGCTGATTTGACATAACTTAAATCGGCAGCTCCATCAGGACCCATAGGTGTCCCTACAGTGATGAAGATCAGCCGTGCGTCAGTCAGTGCACTCGCGTAGTCATCAGTGAAGCGCAGCCGCCCGGCACGCATATTCCGTTCCTGGAGCTCCTCGAGACCCGGTTCATAGATGGGCGACTTGCCGCTGCGCAGTCGGGCAAGCTTCTCGGGGTTAATCTCGATACATGTCACACTATTGCCCAGGTCGGCAAAGCAGACACCGGTGGTCAGACCAACATAACCGGTTCCGACAACACAGATATTCGACAAGGCTTGCTCTCCTTCGATGTGAGCGGAATGTGGTGGCAATCATCTCCGGTGTTGTGCATCCTACACCAGTGCGACCTCACTCCCCAGGTTCAACTCATAGGCGCGATCGAGCGCCAGGGCGGCCACCGCAAGATCCTGAACGGCATTCCCAACCGACTTGAAGAAGGTGATCTCATCGGCGTGGGTGCGGCCAGGCAGCAGACCGGCGGCAACCATACCTAGCTCGCCGGCAACATGCTCTTCGCTAATCAAGCCAGTATCACGCGCCTGAACAAGATCACCGGCCTCGGCCCATGCCGCCGATGTCTGGTCGACGATCACGCGGGCCCGAGCGACCGTTGCCGTAGGCACTTCAGCCATGGTGGGCTTGTACGAGCCGATCCCATTGATATGGGTGCCTGGGCGCAGTGCCGCATCGTCGAAGAGTGGTGTGAGGGTCGAGGTGGCGGTACAGACAACATCGGCTTCGGCAAGGGCACGTTCAACACTAGGTGCAATGCGCAGGTCGATGTCCACTCCGGCGCCACGCAGCCGTGCGACGAGGAGTTGGGCCCGATCACGATTACGATTGACCATCCAGATGCGTTCGATCGGGCGCACCGCACAGACGGCAAGGGCCTGGTGGAGGGCTTGAGCACCAGCCCCAAAGAGGGCGAGCACACGGGCATCGGGGCGGGCCATGTAGCGAGTGGCCACCCCTGAGGCGGCCCCGGTACGCAGTGCCGTGAGATAGGTGCCATCGATCACCGCGAGAGGACGCCCAGTGTCGGGGTCGAAGAGGTTGATCAGCGCATAGATAGTAGGCTCCCCACGACGCATATTCTGGGGGAAGACAGAGACCACCTTGAGCCCCAGGGCGGGTCGCCCTGGGCTAGCGATTCGTGCCGGCATGAAGAAGCTCGTGGCCTCACGTTCGGGAGTGGTGATAGGTGTGCGCAGCGGAGCCGACGCATGGCCCAGCGAGAGGCTCATAAACGCTGCCTCAACGGCATCAATTGCGACCGCCATTGGTACGCCCAGACGTACATCATCGGCTGAGAGCACGCGCATCGGGTATGCTCCTGAACGGGAAAAGGCCGGACGCGCAGATTTACGCACCCGACCTTTATCACCGTAGCTATGTCTGCTCTACCGTCCTACGCATCACCCGAACCAGTGTCGGTGGCACTCTCCTCCTCCACCGGCTTCTCAGGTTCAGCCATGCGCCGCAATGAGAGACCCATACGCTGGCGCTGCCGGTCGAGGCTGATCACCCTGGCGGTGATCGTCTGGCCAGGCTGCAGCACATCACGCGGCTGGGTCTGCGGGTCGGCATCCAGTTCACTCGCGTGAATCAGACCCTCCACCGCCTCCTCAACCTGGACAAAGGCGCCAAACGGGGTCACATTGGTAACCGGTCCACTCACCAGTTGGCCCAGTGCGTAGCGCTGCTCAATCGTTTCCCAAGGGTTCGCCTGCAGTTGGCGTACCGAGAGGCCAATGCGCTCGCGGTCACGGTCAATCTCAACCACCACGACCTTCAGCTCCTGACCAGGGTGCAGTACCTCACGTGGGTGGTTCACGCGCTGCCAGCTCAGTTCGGAGATGTGGGCCAGACCATCAGCACCGCCTAGGTCAATGAAGGCACCGAAGTTGGTCAGCTGATTGACGCGACCACTCAGCACATCACCCGGCTGGAGTTCAGTCAGCAGGCGCTGCTTCTGCGCCTTACGCCACTCTTGGGTCGCACTGCGCTCGCTCAGTACCAGGCGGTTACGCTCACGATCAACCTCGATCACCTTCAGCGGGATCTCCTGGTTGACCATCTTCTGCAGCGCCTGCTGGCGCTCCTCGACTGCAGTACGACCGTGGAGCTGGGCAACCTGTGAGGCAGGTACGAAGCCACGAATACGGTTGAACTGCACGAGCAGTCCTCCCTTATTGAAGCCAATCACCTTGCTACGGGTGATCCCACCCTCCTTGAACAGCTGCTCGGCATGCTCCCAGTCCCTCGCTACCTGCACCATCGTCAGGGAGAGGATCAGATCGCCATCGCGATTCTCTGGCTCCTGGACATACACCTGGATCGTCTCACCAACCTTGAGCGTGCCCAAAAACTCATCGCCCATCTGCCGCAAATCTTGCGCTGGGATGACCCCTTCGCGCTTGGTGCCGATAGAGACGAGAACCCCATTATCCTCAATCTGCATGACCATACCCTCACGCAGCTCACCGCGCTGGGGTCGGGCATAGTCGTACTCTTCAAGCAACAAGGTCCAGTTGAGCTCGTCTTGCGCCTCCAGAGCCATCTGATCCGATTGCACCACCATGCTTCAAAGCCTCCTGAACAACGGTTACATAGCTGCTTCCACCATGGTACGACCGAAAAAAAAGCGCCAATCCTCTACAGACCGGCGCACGCGCTCTATCTCGTTCTTGAGCTTGGTCGCCCGGGAGACTGTTGTGCAGATAAGCGCGGTAAACCGGATGGTCGCACCGCAGCGGATGGTGCAGCTATGTTTTACAATGGGGTCAAGTATAGTTCAGGTATAGAGGCTTGTCAAATGATCGAATCGGGGTAATTGTTCACACCGCTCCCTGGCGGAACCAGGGTTGGGTTGGTTTTTTTGCGGAGGGCTTCGCCCTCCACACCTCCCGTACGCTCGTCACGCTGACATGAGCCAGGCCTTACGAGGTACGTCCCAGGGCGTGTAGCCCGGCAGCGGGGTAGTTGGTGATAATTCCACTCGCCCCAAGGCCCACCAGGGTACGCATCCGTTCCGGATCATCCACGGTCCAGACATTGACCTGGTAGCCAGCGCGGCGGGCCATGGGGAGCAACTGTTCCAGGAATGGCAGGCCATCAAAGGGGTGCCAAGCGGTGGCAGTAACTGAGCGTAGGGCGAAAAAGGGCCAGAGCTCGCGCATACGGATATCGGGCCGGTAGCTACGGGTACCCATCAGGTAGGCTCTGCGCAACCCGGGCGCGAAGGTAGCCAGCTCGCGCAGCACTGATGGCTCGAAGGAGGAGACGAGTACCTGTTCGGTGAGGCCAAACTCGCGCACGAGGGCGGCACAGGCTGCGCCAGTACCAACTGCTTTGAGCTCGATATTGAGCGCGATACCGGTTGTGGCGGCAAAATCCAGCACCTCTTCGAGGGCTGGCACCCGTTCACCGTGGATATCGAGGCGTTGGAGGTCGTCCAGGCTACAACTCGTCACCGGGCGGGGACGGCCATCCCAGCGACTAGTTGTCTCGTCGTGGAAGACGGCGAGACGTCCATCAGCCGTAGGCTGTACATCGAGCTCGATCATGTCGGCGCCTTGCCGGTGGGCGAGGGCAAAGGCGGCCATGCTATTCTCGGGTGCCTCGGCTGAGGCGCCCCGGTGGGCGATGATCAACGTCATAAGCCTGAGACCTCCACAAAACTGGCGGCGGGGAGTGCCCCCGCCGCCAGTATGAACGCGTATGTGGTGGGTGTCAAGCTCGAACGATGCCGCTCCAGCGGATGGATAGGCCCAACTCAACTCAACTCAGCGCATCAGCCGTTGATGCCAGGGCGAGATCGGCCTGCAAGGCCTCAGACGTCAGCATTGGGGTCAGGATACGCTGCATGGCCATGACGTGGGCGCAGGTGCCCCAACTGTGAAAGAACGAGCAGTCACAACCCCAGTGGCCCTCCTTGAGGGTGATCACATGGTCACTATTACCGCCATGGAATGTGGCACGCAACTCATCGAACTTGATCCGCTCGGGCTCCTCGGCGTAGCGGCGGGCTTTCTCGATTTTACCAATCAGATCCGAGTGCATCCGAACACCTCCTAGGATTTATGTCTGACACAATCCAACCAGGCCACAGGATTGCGAGTGGCTCCAAAAAACAATCAGGGCGGTCACAGGGTGTCAACCCTGCGCCGCCCTGTCATGAATATTGGCTGATGGCGAATTTTGCCCCCATTGCTGGCTCCTTTACACAGGCTAAGGGGTGCTTAACGTGGGGTTAATTATACACCTTTGGGTAGGCTCTCGTCAATAGGTGAGTTGGGGTAAGCCAACGGCAGGGCAACCACAGGGGGTTGCCCGTACGGGGAGGGGCCACGAGGGTGAGACGCCCTCGCTTTAGGAGAAGTGTGAAGTTGAACAACTCGCTACCACTCAGCCACTCCGCATGCGTGCAGCTAGGTTGATGATACTCTGGCCATACGTGGAGCCGGGGACTGCCCAGCGCCCATTCAGATCGATAATGGTGCGGGCAACGCCACGGAAACTGCTCGGCAATGGTCGCAGCCCGAGGGCGTAGTTGATCGCATCCTGCTGAGGGGGGGTGCCGGCACCGGCTGGTAGGGCATAGGCGAGCAGACGCCCCAGGTGGGCACGCACCGCAAAGCTGTCCCAGGCGGCAAAGCTGATCCCCTCCCACCAGCGCCCATCACGCCAGGCCCAGTAGAGGCCGGGTGGTTGGTCGGGCGAGCCTGCAACGTTACGTCCGGTTACCCCCAAGCCCGCCGGGTTGCGCCGCGGTCGATCGCACCACCACGAGGTGAGGCTGCCCGTCTCATGGGCACACTGGGCCAGGGCGAGAAACCAGTCGATACCGACCTCGTCACCAATGCGTTGGTAGGCACCCACGATCGTGGTGATGTCGTAGCGTGTGTAGAGGTTGGAGCGTGCTGCAAACCAGTTGATTGCCTGTTCGCTGCTTCCGGTAGCACTATTCAGCAGGAGCCCCTCCTCTGCGGGAGGTGGCTCGGGTGTCGCTTCCGGGGCTGTTCCACCAGTCACTGATGGAAGATAGACCCGGTGAGTTGGCTCTTGTGCACTACTCATACTACTCCTCCAGGTTGCCCCTGCGATGGTGAAGCTAGCGGCGAGGCGTAGGAGCATACGTCGTGATACCATCATACCACCTTGTATAAGCTATTGACAAAAGCTGTGCAACCCTGTATACTCTTCCTGACCGGTCGGTAAGAATATATGGGATAACGCAAATCCTTCGACTGAACCACTTGCCTATGGAGCTCAACGATCTACAACCAGTCAGCGCGCCTACAGCAGTCAAGATAATGAACGCTGCAGGGCATCTCTTTCTACAGCGTGGCTATAAGGCGGTGTCGATTAACGACATCATTACTGCTGCTGAGGTGACCAAACCGACACTCTACTACTACTTTTCGGACAAAGAAGAGCTCTTTGTGCAGATGGGGCTCGGTGTGCTGGCTGACATGGGCGAGCGCCTGGGCAGGGTGCTCCAAGGTTTCGCTAGTACGGCGTACCGTCTTGAGGCCCTGGCCGACGTGCTCATGGATGACCGTGATACGGATATGCGCCTGATGCGTCACGAGATGCTGGCCCACCTTGGGCCGACGCAGCGTGCACGTTTGAGCCGAGCTTTCTACCAGCACATGTTTGCCCCAATTGTCCATGTGATGGAGCAGGGACTGGCATCGGGCGACCTCGCTCACTACTCGGCAATTAGTCTGGCCAAAATGTTTATGGGGATGGCCGAATCGTTCCAGGAGTTTGCTCATCTGCCTGCAACTGCTGCGGACACTCGCCATGAGGCGTTTTTTGAACCCTCTGATCTCAGTTCCAAAGTGCTGGTCGATCTCTTCCTTCATGGGGTTAGCAACGTAGAGCGCGCGTTGAGCAGGGGCACTATGCCTACTGCCCTACACAAGTAAGGACACCTGATGACTACTATTCCTCAGTCTCAATCGAGTGGTCGCCGCAAGCGGCTCAATATCGCCACCCTGATTGCTGGTCTGCTTCTGGTTGCACTGATTGCCACGTTTGTGGTTCGCAATGTCACCTCGGGGAGTGGCGACCCGCTTGCTGATGCAACGACTGCCACGGCTAGTGTGGCTGATCTCACCCTCGGGGTGAGTGCAACCGGGCAGGTCGAGCCGCGTGTTCAGGCAGAATTGGCCTTTGCAACTTCGGCAGGGCGTGTCGCCGAGGTGCTCGTAGTTGCAGGTGATGTGGTTCGTACCGGTGACGCCCTGATCCAGATTGATAACCGTCAGACGACAGCAGCCCGCGATGCGGCTGCGGCGAGTCTGGCGATTGCTCAGGCTGATCTGCTTGCAGTGCGTGAGGGTGCCACTCCGGCCCAGATTGCTGAGGCAGAGGCCCAGATACGTGCTGCGCAGGGTACGCTGACCCAGACTCAGGGTCGGACAACCACTGCCGATATTACCGCAGCGCAGGCCGCGGTTGAGGAGGCCCGTGCAAATCTGGCCAAAATTGAGGCTGGTCCGCGCAACGATGAGCGCGTTCGTGCCGTTGCCGCACTTGATCAGGCCCGTGCCGACCTCGATCGCCAGCGGAGTGCCCTATCGAGTGCGAAAGAGCAGGCGCGGTTAAATGTTGAGGCCCGTGCAAATGTGGTGCGTAATGCTCAGACTGCCTTTAGCACTGCCTACTGGGACCTGGAGCATGTGCGTGAGAAGGAGAGTGATCCGCGCACGTTGCGCCCACTCACCACGGCCCAGGAGCAGGATTTCCAGAACACGTTTGAGCGGGCACGTCTGGCCCTTACGGATGCTGAGGCAGCCCTGGCCCAAGCCCAGAAAGAGTATGCAACTGCTCAGCAGAATGAACTGAGTGGGCTGCAGAGTGCTGAGGCGCGCTTGGCCACGGCTCAGGCCGACCTCGATCGCCTCCTTGCTGGCGCCGAGACTGATGCACTGGCAGCTGCCCGTGCACGCCTGGCCCGTGCGCAGGCCGACCTGGCTAGCCTGACTGGGGCTGAGAGTAGCGGTGCGGTTGATGCCCAAGTGGCAAATCTGGAAGCCGCTGAGGCGCGCCTTGCCCAACTGACGGCTGACCCGCGGGCGAGTAGCTTGGCTCGCGCCGAAGCTGCGGTAGTTCTTGCCCAGTCCCAACTGACTCAGGCACAGATTCAGCTCGATGATACTACCTTACGCGCCCCCTTCGACGGTATGGTCGCGACCGTCAACGTGTCGCCCGGTGAAAATATCAGTGCCCAGACGCCCGTGGTGCTCATTGATGTCAGTCGCTACCTGATCAAGGTGACGGTCGATGAGGTTGATATCGCGCGGGTGAGCCCGGGTCAGCCAGTCGATGTGCTGATCGATGCGCTGAACACCACGTTGCCCGGTCGTGTGCTGCGCCTGGAGCCTCTGCCTCAGGGGGACAGTGCCGTTACCGCCTACCGGGTGACGGTCGAGATCGATCCGAACGACTCGCTGCTGCGACCAGGGATGACGGCGAGCGCTACGATCATCGCCGATCGCCGTGAAGGGGTAGTGAGCGTACCAGTGGCTGCCGTTCGCACCCGGGATGGTCAGAGCTTGGTCGAAATTGTAACGACTGGTAGCGATGGGAAACGACTGATCGAGGAGCGTCTGGTAACGGTTGGCCTACGCACGAGTGAGCAGGTTGAGATTGTCTCCGGCCTCGCCGCTGGTGATGAGGTGGTCGTCCGCTGAGATCAGTTTGCGATCTCCCGCTAGTGAGGTGTAGAGGGTAAAACTCTCTACCGTATGGGAGCTGTGGAGGGCGCAGCCCTCCACAAAAACCCCAACCTAGCCCTGGTCGCGCCGGACGGTCACGCTGGCGCCGTCAACAGTGAAACTTGCCACAACCACCCTATGAGAGGTGAACGCAACCAATGACTACCGACTACATAACACGACCGATCGTAACGATCGAGCGTATGATCAAAGATTTTCCAACCGGTGACGGCTCCTTCCGCGCCCTTGATGAGGTCTCAGTGACGATCAACCAGGGTGAGATGGTTGCGATTATGGGGCCTTCCGGCAGTGGAAAGAGCACCCTGATGACCATGATCGGTCTCCTTGACACAGCAACGAGTGGGCGCTACATCCTTGATGATGAGGATGTGAGCAATCTGAGCCGTCTCGAGCAGGCCCGCATTCGCAATCGTAAGCTGGGCTTTGTCTTTCAGAACTTCAACCTGTTGCCGCGTCTGAACGCACTGCAGAACGTCGAACTGCCCCTGGTCTACGCTCGTGTTGATCGACGTGAGCGCCATCGCCGGGCGCAAGCTGCCCTCGAAGCGGTTGGTCTGGGCCATAAACTGACCAATTTGCCCACCACGCTTTCGGGTGGACAGAAGCAGCGTGTAGCCATCGCCCGTGCGCTCGTACACAACCCAGCGATCATCCTCGCCGATGAACCTACCGGCGCTCTCGATACACGAACCGGTGCCGAGATCCTGTCTCTCTTCCGTGACCTCAACCGCGACCAGGGTCGCACCATTGTGGTGGTTACCCACGACCCAGAGATTGGACGCCACATGGATCGGGTGATCGGTCTGCGCGATGGGCGTCTCGCCGAGAATATCCTGGGCGAATACTATGGGGTTGAGGTCTTTGAACGTGTGGAGCGCGAGCATACCCGTGAACCGGTACCGGTGTCAACGCGGCGCGAGCGCGGTTTTACCGAGGATTGAGCCGTACTACCGGGGATAGCTACGCCTTCCCAGATCTACCCATCGCCATACCAGTGTGACCAACAGAGGTTTTGGGAGCCTAGCGCATCCCGAAGCCAAGCATATCAGGATCGACAACCATGATCAAAGAGCAGATCGGCATGGCCCTCGACAGCTTACGGGCGAACAAGTTTCGCTCGCTGCTGACCATGCTAGGAATTATTATTGGGGCCGGTACCCTGGTGGCGGTACTCTCGCTCGGTAACGCGCTGCAGAGTAGCGTCTTCGAGCAGTTCATCGATCTAGGTACGCGGCGTATTGCGGTCAATCCGGGCGATCCCAAGGCCAATGGTGCGCGTGATATCCCTGGGTACGGATTGCTCTCCATTCAGGACTACCATGTCCTTGAGAAGGTGATCGCAGAGCGCCCCGATCTCTTCCGTACGATCGCCCCCGAGATTACGGTCAATACGAGTGTGCGAGCTGGGACTACCGCAGTCAACGCCCTCCTCGTGGGCACGAGCCAGGAGTACAAGTCGGTACAGACGGTGCCGATGCTCGCTGGTCGCTTCCTGACCGCTGCCGATGAGGCGGCTGGTGCACGGGTTGGCGTTGTCGGTTACCTGATTGCGCGTGATCTCTTCGGTGCTGATCCGGAGGTGTTGCGCAGTGCGGTGGGCCGCACGATTGAGGTCAATGGCCAGCCGATTACGGTTATCGGCATCGTCGGTGAGAATGGTGGCCCCTTCTCTACCGATGGACGGGTCTTCGCACCAGTGAGTACGGTGCGCCTGCGTCTGGTCGGTGGGCTCGATCTCCCCGGGCGTGGCCTGCAGATGGATAGCATCCTTATCGGGATTGTGACCGAGCAGACGGTTGATGAGGCCGAGCAGGCGATTGTCCGCACGCTACGGGCGTCCCGCGCCGTCCCCGAGGGCGCGATCAACGACTTCGACATCAACACGCCCACTCAGGCCCTGGGTGTGCTGAATGGTATCAATGGGGCGATCACCGGCTTCATTGCCCTGGTTGCCGGGATCAGCCTTGTGGTGGGTGGCATCGGGATCATGAACATCATGCTGGTCGCTGTCACCGAACGTACCCGTGAGATTGGGGTGCGCAAGGCCCTTGGGGCCTCGGA
>CAIWUD010000369.1 GCA_903915775.1 uncultured Chloroflexota bacterium
AGGGGTCGATTGCGGTAGGTGCAGATGCTGACCTGGTGATCTGGAACCCGGATGCAACCCTTGAACTGACGCCTGCCCGACTACACCAGCGCGTTGACTACACGATCAACCAGGGGCGTCATGTTCGTGGCCTCCCCGAGGTGGTACTCCTCCGCGGTAAGGTCATCGTCGCCGATCGTGAGTATGTGGGTCAGATCGGCAGTGGCCAGTTCCTCCAGCGAGCACGCTTTGGCCAGGCCATGCAGTAGCCACTCCCGTGAGTATCAGTAGTTTGTAGGGAGCTGTACCCCTCATGTTGGCAGCGCCGGCGTGACCTTCTGGCGCTGCCAGGGCAACAATCCTACCTATCGCCGTCAATGTCACATGTGGTACACTACGGGCAACGTGCACTAGATCGCCCTTACCACGTTCAAACGAGGTATCGGTATGAGCGAGACAAAAAGTGCGACTATTGACGACTTGGCACGGGTGGTAGAGCATGGGAAAGCGGAACTCATCGATGGGGTGATTGTCGCGATCTCGCCGACCGGATTTCTCCCCAGTTACGTTGCAGGCGAGATTTACGCGAGCCTCCGCGACTACGCCCGCCGTACCCGTACGGGCTACGCCATTGGTGATAACACCGGCTTCATCGTGGATCTACCGCATCGTACCTCATTCAGCCCAGATGCTGCCCTCTTTACTGGCCAGTCAACGGGGATGCGCTTTCTTGAGGGAGCACCTATGTTCGCTGTTGAGGTCCGCAGCGAACATGACTACGGGCGCGGTGCTGAGCGCGAGTTGGCCGAGAAGCGAGCCGACTTTTTCGCCGCAGGTACCTTGGTGGTCTGGGATGTCGATATCCTAAGCGACGCCATTATCCGCGTATACCGCGCCGATACACCGCACCGCCCAACTATCTATCGACGTGGAGATCGCGCCGAAGCAGAGCCGGCGGTTCCGGGTTGGTCACTCGCGGTTGATGATCTCTTCCCATATCAGACAACGACCGATTAAGGGTGGTTCGATTTCGGCTGCGCCGACATTACCGTCTGGGGGGGCAAAGCTAGGTTGGGGTGCTTTGTGGAGGGCTGCGCCCTCCACACCTCCCGTAAGGCATACTTCTATTTCGGCTACGCCAGCACGAACACCCTCACCATCGGGAGCGAGACAGGGGGCAACGGTTGGCAGTAAACCATCAACTCCAGTTGATGCCGCTCGATCTTGACACGTTCGACGGGAGCGAGCGCTTCATCCGTGGGTCGGGGCCTGGTGCAACCTTTAGCCAGGCCGTGGGCGCCTACGTACGTGCTCACTATGCCGAGGCGATCACGCAGTTCCAGGCTATCCTCATTGCAGCCTACGTCAATGGCGAGACGCAGCCCCAACTGCTAGGGCGCGAGCGAGCGATCATCTACCTCTACATTGGGAACGCCCTGGCCGCCCAGCACGATTGGGAGAGCGCTCTGCGCAACTACCTCGAGGCGGTGCAGACCGACCCACAGCTGGCTGAGGCTCACTACAACTTGGGGGTCGCTTTTGCTGCGCTCGGCCAGATGGATCGAGCTACTGCCGCGCTCCGCGAAGCGGTGGAGCACAACCCTGGCCTCTACGAAGCCCACGTTGCCCTTGGGCGCTGCTACCAGTCGATCAACGACGATGGACGGGCCTACATCCACTACACCAATGCCTGCAATACGCGGCCCAATGCTGCAGAACCACGCTACTACCTTGGCCTGCTGCACCAGAGCCACGGTGCCCACGACCTGGCCCAACGCTGCTTTACCGAGGCCCTCCAGCTCGATCCGGCCTTCGCCTCACCCGAGCCACCACCAACCGCATCACCACTGCTGAGCCGGAGTGAGGAGGAGGTCATTCAGTGGTACTACCGCCTCGGCAACCTGCTCAAACAGCAGCAGTACGAGGTGGAAGTAGAGCGAATCTACCGTGCCCTCTTGCAGTGGCGTCCGCAGGAGTTTCGGGCTCACTACCTGCTAGGGAACCTGTTGGCCCGCCAGCAACGCTTTGCCCAGGCCCTCGAGAGCTACGCAGCGGTTCCCCCACAGCACGGCCACTTCATCGATGCGCGCCTCCGCATGAGCAGCATCCTACGCATGCAGAAGCAGTTCGAGCCTGCCTACGAACTGCTCCTCGCCTGTGCTCGGCTCAATCCCACCCATGGTCAACTCTTCCTAAGCATGGCCGAGCTCCTCCTCACCATGGGCCGCACCGAACAGTCCCTTCCGGTGTGTGAGCGAGCAGTACAGCGCTTACCCCGCGACTACTACGCACACTACCTGCTGGGCAGAATCTACCAGCTCCTCGGTCGTGAGCACTGGGCACTGGCAGCCTGGCGCAAGGCGGTTAGCCTTGCCCCTGATGCCTACGCACTACGTTACGATCTGGGTAGCATGTATGTACGACGCGGTCGCTACGATCTGGCAGCCCTTGAGTTCCAGTACATCCTCAATCAGCGGCCAAACGATCTGCGCACGAGCTTTATGCTCGGCCTCTGCTACAAGGAGCTCACCGACCCATCGCGAGCCATTCCGCTCTTCGAACAGGTCTTACGACGCCACCCCAACCATGCACAGTCACTCTACTATCTAGGTGCCTGCTACCTGCAGATTGGGAAAGCCAGCCTCGGCAAACGCTACCTACGCTACTACGACCATCTGGCCCATCAGCACACCACCTCGGAGTATCCGCAAGCGAGTGCGCCATTCGTGCCTGAAGGCAAACAGCTATGATTCGGCGTGAGGATTCGGGTGAGATTGCCATCCTGCATGTGACGACCAGTAGTCTGGATGAGGTAGTTGCCGCTGCCATTGAGGCTGCATGTCAGCCACCGCATCCGATTATCGTGCTCGATTTCAGCGAGGTGCTATTTATCAACTCAGCCGGGATCTCGGCTCTCCTCCGTTGGGCCGTCACAATGCTCAAAGGCGGGGTGAAGCTCTTTGCCCTCAACGTAAACCCGCACCATCAGAAACTCTTCCAGACGGTCGAACTGGCACGCTTCATACCGGCGATTCAGGAGCGTGATCTGGTCACATACCGTACGCACTCGCAACACAACCCAGGAGTTTGAAGACTACCCAGAACACCGTTTGATGCCCTTGCAGGAGGAGAGATCATCGTGACAAGAGTGGTGATGGTTGTTGAAGATGACCCCGCTACGCGTCGGCTCTACCGCTTCCTCCTGGCCAATAGTGGCTACACCGTGATCGAGGCAGAGGATGGCATGGCTGCACTACGCCAACTTGCTACCGCACCCTGTGATGTGATCATCACCGATATGAACATGCCCCGTATGAGTGGTCTCGATCTCGTGCGTACCCTACGCCAGCAGGGCTCGGGGGTCTATGTAATCATGATCACCGCGTTTGGCACCCCCGAGAGCGAGCGCCACGCCTTTCGCAGCGGGGTCAACGACTATCTGACGAAACCATTTGAGTTTGAAGACCTGGAACAGCGGGTGCAGAACTTCTTTACCCAGCGCTGGGGCGATTGAGGCGCGGTGATAACGGCAGGGCAACCACGGGGGGTTGCCCATACGGGGGGGCAACGAGGGCGAGACGCCCTCGCTCCAGGAGAAGTAACGAGGGCGAGACGCCCTCGCTCCAGGAGAAGTAATGAGGGCGAGACGCCAGGAGAAGTAACGAGGGCGAGACGCCAGGAGAAGTAACGAGGGCGAGACGCCAGGAGAAGTA
>CAIWUD010000370.1 GCA_903915775.1 uncultured Chloroflexota bacterium
CCCAGTTCGGTGAGCAACCCAGCTTCGCGCAGTACCGCAATCGCACGCTCGCGCTCGCCTGCTGGTGCTGGCGGCGGGTAGCTCCGTTCCAGCCACTCCACAACCAGCACCTCGACGGGCCGCCCAAGGCGCGTGGCCTCCTGTACGAGCCGGGCATAGAGCTCGGGTTGTAACTCAATGGTCAATCTAGTCATAGAACAGCTCATCCAGTCTCAAGGAACGCCGCAGTTGATCTGATCGTATGCTACCCTGTGGCTGTCTTGTGCAACAAATTGACTGTTGCGACGGCCTATCGCCGTCGCTAAGCATATGGCCTACTCACCGTGTCTATTCGCTGTTGGGGTAGGCCAACGGCAAAGCAGCCACAGGAGGGGACGGACCCAATAGTCGGTTTGCCGAAACGGTTCACCGCTCGGGGAAGCCAATAACTCGGTGCTTCTTCGCGGGCAAGACGTCCATACCCCAGGGGAAGTGTGAACACGTACGAACCCCGTGAGATGGCTCGTCAGTAGGATGCAGTGGCTCTCAATAACACGGCTCGGTTTCGGCCAGTAGTGCTTCGGACAGGCACGCCTCGTTCCTGCCTCCCATTGCGCAGAACGCATACTAGTGCTGAAACACGAGATGCTTTCGAGGTAACATGATCCACCGTATACTAATCACGGGAATAGTACTGCTGGAGCGACGTATGTTTCTTGACTAAGGCATGGTTCAAATGGGCTTGACACTCTTTTGGGAGGTGTGGAGGGCGTAGCCCTCCACAAAAAGATCCGACCCAGCCCTGACAGCGCCAAACTGTCAGGCTGGCGCAGCCGAAATTGAAGCATGCCTAAGACACGGAGATCACCCTCCTCTGGCAAATAGAGTCGATCCTCGAACGAATGCGACGAGTGGGCAGTCGGGATCGATGGTACCATGGCTCAGGCATAGAGGGGTGACTGGCCACGGGGAGGATGGTATGAGCGAAAGTATGGTCGTCGTCCAGGTACCTGAAGCCATGTACCGACGACTGGAGCGGCTAGCTACACTCACGAACCGCCCGCTAGAGAACCTAGTGGCCCAGACCCTCAGCTCTGGCCTACCACCGCTGCCAGACAACCTCCCGGTAACGATGCGCGAGGCGCTTCTCGCGCTCGAGCATCTGCGTGATGTCGAGTTGGAGCAGGTGGTACGTGGAGGCATATCCGAGGCACCGATCGAGCAGTACGAGGAGTTGCGCGAGCGGCGCCGCACTGGGGTAATCACGGAACCCGAACTGCAGGCCCTTACGGTAATGACGCAGGATGCTGACCTCCTCATGCTGCGCAAGGCATACGCTGCTGTTCTGCTGAAGTGGCGGGGGCAACCTTTGCCGACGCTGGCTGAGCTTGAATCCTAGCCGGTTCGCAAACGAGACGTGAGCTTCGGGCCGCAGTCGCGGGCGGGTGCGCGTGCATGGGATACGTTCCAGACCATCGCGGCCACGGCTGCGAAGCTTGGCGTCGGGCTATTCCTCTACCTCCACGACCGGCTGGTTAGTCCCCAGACCACGCCTTCTCTTGCCGAGCGCATTGCCCAATGCTCGCCCCTCGCTGCTCAGCCTGCCGGCTGAGGCCAGCGGGTTTGGAAATGATACCTCAGCGATGGTGCTGAGCCATGCTCGCGATCGGATCTTCGACATGATGCTGGGGAAGCTCGCGATATCGTCATCGATCGACGAATTGGCGGTGCGCTGCTCGTCCATCACCTCGCTCCTGGTAGGTTCTTTCGACGGCTACGTCCCCGAGTCCAACCAACGGCCAACAACCAGGCTCATGCCCGTCGGTTGCGGGCGGAACCCGAGCTGCTCGTAGAAGCGCATGGCGTCGTCCGTGAAGAGGTAGACGTGCTGCCCAGGCAGCTGTTCCAGCAGGAGACGCATTATCGCACTCCCGATCCCGCGATGGCGGTAGGCCGAGTGTGTCCAGACATCAACGATATAGGCGCTGCAGACGCCATCCGAAAGCACGCGGGCCGTGCCAATGATCTGCTGGCCCGCCAAGGCCAAGCAGACCAAATGGCTCTGACGAAATGACCGCTCGTACTGCTCCGGGCTCCGGCCGTCGTGGAATGCGTCGGCCTGTAAGGTCGCCTTGAGCGCAGCCCAATCTATGCCGTCAAGCCGGGTTGTGTAGACAATCTCGGAGGTCTCCACACTCGCTCCTTTTGCTACCGTCGCACGCATCGTATCGGTCTTACGCCCCAGCAACATACCGCATATTCTCCCGAGGATCTACGGCGAAGCGCACGACCTGGAGGAAGTCTTCCAGTCCGATAAAGTCTAGCACGTCCCACGCTGCTCCGACAGAGAGGATGGGTACCCATGCCGTTGCCTCGACGTCGAGATCGGTACCGGCCCCTACCAAAAGTCGCATCGCAACCCGAGCGAACCGCCCCTGATAGTGGATCCTGCGAATGACCAGCGACTCGGTCGGCACGTACGTTTCTTCGACCAGATCACCAAGAATCGCCACCATATCAGGATTCAGGATGCACCAGGGTGAG
>CAIWUD010000371.1 GCA_903915775.1 uncultured Chloroflexota bacterium
ACCGGTGAGGTGGACGACCCACCAATTAAATCCCTCTTCGTCTACTGTGCTAACCCGGTCGCCTCCTCACCCAACGCCGGGCTGATTGTTGAGGGGTTACGCCGTGATGATCTCTTCACTGTTGTACACGATCTCTTCATGACCGATACGGCCGACTATGCCGACCTGGTCCTGCCGGCAACGAGCCAGTTGGAGCATGTCGATCTGCACCGCCCTTACGGCCACCGCTACCTGCAGTACAACCAGGCATCGATTGCCCCGCTCGGTGAGAGTAAGAGCAACTGGGAGTTGAGCCGACTCCTTGCAACGGCCATGGGTTACCAAGAGCCCTGGTTGCACGAGAGTGGCGAGGAGGCAATCCGTGGTGTGCTCGATGCCTCGCGAGTTGGCAACCCCTTTCTGGAGGGAATCACGCTGGAGCGGCTACAGGCTGAGGGCACTGTTCCGCTCAAGCTGGGCGCCGAGCATGAAGTTCCTTTCAGTAATCTACGCTTTGCCACACCATCGGGGCGAGTCGAACTCTATGCAACTATCCTGGTGGGGCAGGGGCTCGATCCGTTACCGCACTACGAGGAGCCTACTGAAATCGCAGCAGCACGAGCCAGTGGTGACAGCAACGGACTAGTGCTCATCTCCGGTGCATCGCACCACTTTGTCTCATCGAGTCTGGCCAACCAACAGAGCTTACGCAGTAAGGAGGGGCAGCCATTTATTGAGCTCAACCCTGCAGATGCAACGGCTCGCGGTATCGTCGATGGCAGTACGGTGCGGGTCGAGAATGGGCGCGGCTGGTGTGAACTTCGCGCCATCGTAACGAGCGACGTACCGCCGGGGGTGGCCGTGGCACCCAAGGGTCCCTGGGCCAAGCACGCGACACATAGGCGCAATATCAACTGGACAACACCTGATGCTCTGGCCGACTTGGGGGGGCAGAGCAGCTTTCATTCGAATGTTGTCTGGGTACGCCCGGCCTGAGCGCGCGCTTTCACCTCCCACCCCCCCCCACTGGGGGGAAGGGTTTATCCTGACCTCCGGGGAGGTCCAGACAGCCACGCCGGCACGGCCAATAGCCAACCATCCCTACTGGTCAAGCGGCTCTGGGTGGGTAAGCTTCTGCAGTGCCAGCTGGGTGCGTAGTTCATTCAGCGCAGTCACAAAGGCTTGGGGGCGCTCCGGGCTGAGGATCAGGGGAGGAAGAGCCTGATGGCGCGCAACAGAGACCAGGCGCGACCGATTGGTCGCGATGAAAAAGACCTCACCATAGGGATCGAGGCGAAACGGACCCTGGTAGCCGAAGATCCCGGCGTTGAAGGCGAAACGTAACCCGTGGCGCGGAAGATCGGCCATGCTGGTTGCTACCGAGGCTCCACTGATCTGGCTCAGGGGAAGGTGTAGCGCACGCCAGAGCCGCCGCCGTACAATTAACTGGTCGTTACTCAACTCGTAGGCACGTGGCTGGAAGGCGTAGCAGAGGAACAGGAAGAGGGCCAGAACCACGGCAAGGGCTATAGGCACAAGCAGACCTTCCCAGCGCAGATTGGCCAGGTAGGCAAAGAGCATTGGGAGAGCGAGGAGCCCCCCTAGGTAGGCGAGCCCGTTGGTGAGACGGAGCGCATAGGTATCGAGGGGGGCTGCGGAGAAGGATTGCGCTGGATTTGGATTGGGTGGAACTTGGTTTTTCATGTGGGGTGTTTCAGATTCGATGGATTGGTATATTTTACACTGTATGGGTGTGGCTGCGCCGATGGTACTGGTTGGCGCTACCACGGTTGGGTAAGAATCTTTTGTGGAGGGCCAAGCCCTCCAGACTGCCCAGAACTGGGGTGAGGATCCTCTGTGGAGGGCCAAGCCCTCCACACCTTCCGTAACGCTATGACGAGGGTCACTATGACTCCACTTCCACTCCTTCCAGTTGAGCCAAACTATCTCGACTGGCATGGGCATCGTATCGCCCACTACCAGATGGGTACGGGTAGACCAATCCTGCTCGTCCATAGTATCAACGCCGCAGCATCGGCATTCGAGATGCGCGGCCCGTTTCGTGGGCTCAGTAGCGAATATACGGTTCACGCATGCGATCTACTCGGCTACGGCAATAGCGACCGTCCCGCACGTCATTACCGTGACACAGACTACATTGATCAGATTGGCGTGATGCTAGAGCAGATCGCGGAACCGAGCAGACTCATTGCTAGTTCACTTGGTGCCGCCTACGCCGTTGCTGCCGCCGAGCGCTGGCCTGAGCGTGTACGTGCGCTCATCCTGGTTTGCCCCACCGGGATGCGCCAATTGAACCAGCCCCCTGGTCGCCTAGCCCGGGCCTGCTACGCCCTCTTGCGTGGACGCCTCGGACAGGCCATTTTTGAGCGGCTGACCAGCCGCTCAGGCAGTGCCTTTTTCCTCCGCTCGCAAGCCTACTACGACGCAGCGGCTATCTCACAGGAGACGCTCGACAGCTTCTACACCACGTGCCGTCGTCCGGGCGCCTACCACGCACCGATCTGTTTTATCACCACCATGCTCAACTGCGACATTCGCACGAGCTTTCCACGTCTGCGTCAGCCGATCCTGCTCGTCTGGGGACGACAGGCCACGACCACGCCACTGCGCTACGCTCAGGCCTTTCTCAAAGCTAACCCGCAGGCCCAGCTTGAGGTGATCGATCGTGCCTCAATGCTAGTTCAGGATGAGCGGCCCGACGAGTTTAACCAGATCTGTCGGACATTCCTGGCAGAGAGGACGTGAGAACTTTCGGGACCAAGGTACTCAAGGTTGGTCTGCGCCGATCAGGGTCTTTACGGGCGGGCCGCCCGCGATCCCAGGGAGAGAGTGGAATCTATCCACGTCCATCGTACCAAGTGAGGTTCTATGCGCCTAGTTCTACGCCTACTCGGCTGGAGTCTCTTCACCATCGTCACGCTTATCTTGCTGCTGGTGCTCTCTGTCCCCTTTGATGCGCTGATCGGACGGGGGCGGGTGGCAGCACTGACCAACATGGCGATCGCCAACCCTGCGGGTCCTGAGGTACGGGCCTTCGTTGCGTATCCCCCCGGTCCCGGCCCCCACCCTGCGGTGATCATGATCCACGAGTTCTGGGGCCTCCGTGAGGAGATCATTGGCAAAGCTGAGGCTCTGGCCGCCGAGGGCTATGTCGTCGTTGCACCCGATACCTTTCGCGGCAACAGCACAAACTGGCTGCCCCGGGCGATCTATCAGACCATCCGCAATGACGTTGCAGAGGTCAACAGCGACCTCGACGCAGTCTTCGCCTGGCTCAGCAGCCAACCCATGGTCCAGGCCGATCGCATCGCGGTGATGGGCTTCTGTTACGGTGGACGCACCGCGCTGATCTACAGCTTGCACAACCCGGAGACAGCGGCAACAGGAATCTTCTACGGTATGACCGGTACGACTCCCGAGCAACTCCGTACCCTAGGGGGACCGGTACTCGGGATCTTTGGTGGCGCGGACAGCTCAATCCCGATCGCGGAAGTGGAAGCCCTGGAGAGCAACTTGGTGGCGGCTGGGGTGCCCCACACCTTCCGTATCTTCCCCGCCCAGCCCCACGCCTTCGTGACCTCGATTGAGGCGATCCGTGCTGGTGGCGTTCAGGGTGAGGCATGGGCACTCCTGCTCAGCTTCCTTAACGAGAGTTTGTAGAGGAGGTGTGGAGGGCTTGGCCCTTCAAAGGAAACGCTAACCGACCTTGGTAGCACCAGAGCGTGAAGTCGGCGTCGCCGAAGTAGCTATTTGTTCACCACACAACACGCGGTTTACTACGAAAAATCGTAGCAAACTGGGGTATAGTGCTACCCAGCACCGTTATCCGGTGGGGGTATTATGGCACGTACAACTCCCCATATTGCCCACGGTCTCCTGATCTATCGGGTTGGTCACCAGGAGCGGCGTGTGCGTGTGGGGAGCCCCGAGTGGATGGAGTGGCTCGCTGATGAGGAGCACTGCATCTTTCGTTTTACCCATCCTCTGGGTACCTTTAGCGCTCGCCGCGAGCGTAGGCACGATGGCTCCTCCTGGTACGCCTACCGCAGGCGGGGCGGTCTGCTCCAGAAGATCTACCTAGGGCGGACCCAGGAGATAAGCCTTACGAGGCTCCAGCAGATTGCCCAACTTTTGGCAGGGCGTTGCTCAGATCCTGGGCCACCCCAGGATGCCCTGCTCGTGACCAAACTCATCCCACCAGTTGTACCACCGCTCCTTATCGCACGCCCACGCCTCCTGGAGCAGCTTACCGCTGGGCTACGCGGTCGGCTGACGTTGATCGCTGCTCCCGCCGGCTATGGGAAGACCACCCTTCTCAGTGCCTGGCAGATGAGCGAGATGGGCAACCACTGGCCAGTGGCATGGCTCTCGTTGGACGCTGCGGATAACGAGCCGATCCGCTTCTGGCGCTACGCGATTGCGGCACTCCGCACACTCGACCCGAGGGTGGGTACGGAAGCAGTGAACCTACTCCAGGTAGCGCGTCCCCCGCCATTCGAACAGCTCCTGACCAGCCTGATCAATAGTTTGGCGTACATCACCGATCCATTCCTCATGGTGCTCGACGACTACCACGTGATCACGACCCCAGCGATTCATGAGGCGCTGACCTTTCTACTCTACCACTCACCAGCAGACCTCCACCTTGTGGTGACGAGCCGGGTCGAGCCGCCCTTGCCACTGATGCGACTACGTGCCCATGGTGAGGTGACCGAGATCAGGACGGCAGATTTGCGCTTCAACCACGTCGAGGTTGCCACACTCATCGAGCAGAGCGCTGGCCTCGCACTCGGAACTGGTGATCTCGACGCGCTCATGGCGCAGACCGAGGGTTGGATTGCGAGCCTGATCCTGGCGATGCGTACACTCCCAGCCAATGCCGATGGGACGGCCCTCCTACGCTCCTTCACCGCTCCTCGACACCCTAGCATCGACTACCTGGTGGAGGATGTCCTGCAGCAGCAGCCTGCGCATATGCAGCGCTTTCTGTTAGACACCGCCCTGCTATCGCACTTCAACGTTCCACTCTGTGCCGCAGTGACTGAGCGGCAGGATGTCGCCTCGCTATTAGAGCAGTTGGAACGGAATAACCTCTTCATCGAGCCGATCGATCCAGAGCGCCGCTGGTATCGCTACCATCCACTCTTCGCCGCTATGTTGCGACGACGGGCGCAGCAACTCCAGCCCGAACGGATGCCGCTCCTCTACCGGAGAGCGGCTGCCTGGTATGCGCAGCAGCAGGCAGCGGTCGCGGGTGAACTGGAACGGGCCGTGGGCTTAGCTGAGCCAATGGCGCTCCACGCGCCCCCAATGGAGCCGAGCGACCGAACAGACTCCCCCCTCGTAGAGCCCCTGAGCGCACGGGAGGTTGAGGTATTGCAACTCCTCGCTGCCGGTTTAGCGAGCCCGCAGATTGCCAGTGAGTTGATCATCGGGGTAAATACGGTGCGCACGCATATCAAACATATTTATGGCAAACTGGGGGTGCATAGTCGTCTACAGGCGGTCGAGCGGGCACGTGAACTTGGGCTGCTGCGGACCGGATAATCACCCGCACCTATCCCCCAGATAGGGGATAAAGTCTCACCCATGGCCCTGCTACACTAGTGGTGTCAGCTATACGGCACAGCCCACCGCTCGGGCGAGCGGGCGTCTGATGGGCATATTGGGCGTACCACTTGCATCGATCGCCATCAGCGCTGGACTGTCGCGACCGCCCTTAAGGGGACAAGGAGACAGCCATGTTGTGGATCATCAGTGTGCTTGGTCTGGCGCTCATGCTCGCGCCATTTATCTTTAACTACAGCGACTCGCTGCCGGCCCTTTGGGCCAGCCTGGTGCTTGGTGCAGTAATCGCGGTGACCGCGGGCTACAAGGCGCTCGTCCATGATAACGCAAGGTGGGAGAACTGGGTGGTCGGTATCACTGGCATTCTAGCGGTGATCGCGCCCTTCCTGCTTGGCTTTAATGTGCTGACAACCGCCCTCTGGACGAGCATTATCGTTGGAGTCGTTGTGGCTATTCTGGCCTACACGCAGGTCTCCTTTGGTCAGGCGCAAACCAGGTAGGAGCGATCTGG
>CAIWUD010000372.1 GCA_903915775.1 uncultured Chloroflexota bacterium
CGGATCGATCAAGTAGTTGTAGCCAATATCCCCCCAGCCACGGGTAAGCGTGTGAAACGACCAGATCGCACGCACGCGATCCGCCCAGACTTCACCACTGCGCAGACTGTTCGCATCGGCGGTATGGTGCACCACCATGTGCCGAACCGGGTAGTAGTCGGGCGCAGCGCGACTACCCTGGCCATCGGGGCTACCCCAGGCGGTGCGACTCACCACGGGTGGTCGACTCAGTGCCGTGGGATCGGCAGCAGGCGTGGCGATCGGTCTAACCGGACCAAAGCGTGCATCCAGATGGTAGAGGTGAATACGCTGCAGTCTGGATAGTTGCCCATCATCACCCGCTGCCCGTACCTGCCAGAAGCGCATCCCAGGGCCAGCATAGATCTCGGAGCTCCAGAAGACATGCTCACCATCCTCGGCCATCCAGAGGTCGTGGTTTTCACTCACCCTACCCCAGTCGGTCCACGCAACACCATCGAGGCTAGCCCGTACCGCGAGTTCGAGATGCGTATCCGCGGGCAGATCGGCTTCCCAGCGCAGCATGAGATGGGTGAAGGGGTGCGCCGTTGAGGTCACGGGCGATAGATACCCCTCACTCGTCGCGGTAAGTCCTACATCCCCACGTGCACGCTCCCCGGGAGGGAGGATAACAGACACCTCAGGCTGGCCAATCGGCGTAGACTCGGCGGCGCGTAAGGTTGGGAGTGTGAGCGTCAGTGCCAGCGCGAGGACAAGCATGCTATGGAGGAGGTAACGATGCACAGTACGCACGAGTAATGATCTCCTGACCGTCTTCGTATCGCGGTTCCTTAGATACAAACGGAGGGCATAGTACCTGTTCACATTTGGGGCGAGACACGGTTCAGATCCGCGTGACCAGCGTGCGGGAGGCGTGGAGGGCGCAGCCCTCCACAGAAAACCAACCCAGCCCTGGTTCCGCCAGGGGAAACGTACACAGGTACATGGTATACTCAATCTCACACTGGTGAGTTCAGCAGATTGAGTAACCGCCAATTTACACCATACTCTTGTTGCAGTGAGCAGCGATACTTTATCGTAGGCATGTCTGACCAACCCACAGGACGGGAGGCTTCACAGAGGGATGTGGACAATGGGTCAGCAGCAACTACCAACACCGAGCCAACCAACGCTCGTCTGGCGCCATCTCGGTAAACAACTCCTCACCCTGATCACCATCATCGGGATGATCGGTATGACCGCCCTGCTCCTCGGCATGATCGCCGCAGCCCTCTTGGCTGGACGCAATGAGCAGCGTACCACTGCTGACCTCGCTATCGTTGCTACCCCGCGTATCTTCTCGCCGGCCCTCATCGACCAGATCGTCAACCTGCATGACCAGCAACTCGTTAGGGGGATCATCTTGGTGGGCGAGGGAGAGGGCGAGCTACGGGCGGCACTGATTGCACGTGGCGTGGCCGACTCGGTGTTGATTGCAGGCCCAGATAGCCTCGACCTCCGCAGCCTGAGTGGCATGGCGATCCTGAAGCGTACCCAGAGCGTCACGGTGATCACGACACCGCCGCTACAACTCAGCACCGTCAAGTTCATGCGCGACCAGGGCCTACGTACCTACCACGTGCCCATGCAGGGTAGCACCTTCAACATTCGCGACCTCCTCGAGGCGAGTCTGATCTACTGGCGCTATGTGCTCGGACAGGGCGCATAGAAGTACTTCGATTGACCGGCTTATGGGCTTATGCTATAGTCGCAACCATAGACTACCTCAGCTCCGACCGTTTGACCATGCAACCACGGAAGTAGTGTGCACGAACCTCTCGTCGATCTAACTTCACTAGCCTGGCCAATGGAGCAACTCGCCGAAGCGCTGGAGGCCCTTGCCCAGCACACCGGGTTGGCCAAGGGCCATGTTGATTCGGCAGTTGCGCCTCCAAAGCAGCAGCGCTCTGCCTGGCTTGATGCGGTTGCCGCACGCCTTGGTATTGAAGCCGAACCAGTGCGTTGTGAAGTTGCCCACCTGGGTCGACTCGTTCGTAGCACTGCTCCAGCCCTCCTCCAGCTTCCAACTGCCCAGCCCGGCACCGACTATCTGCTCGCCCTGGTAGGGTACCGACGACAGGTTCTCCTCCTGACGCCAGAGCGGCTGGTTGTGCCTGTTGCCCCCGAACAGATCGTGGCCGCCCTGAGCAGCCAGATTGAAGCACCCATCGCTCAGCAGATTGCCGGTCTGCTCGAGCGGGCAGGTATACCCGAGGCACGTCGGATCCGCGCCGGACAGGCCCTGCTACGCGAACGGCTTGCTGGCGTGTCGCTTGATGTCGGCTGGCTGCTCCGCCCCCCCCTGGCCGCCCCGCTGCTCAGCTATGCCCGCCACTTCCGTGTGCTCCCACCAGTCGTGCTAGTCGGCATCCTGACTCTCTTGATCCAAGGGCTCAGTCTCCTTGGCTGGGTTCTCCTCGGACGCGAAGCCCTGGAAGGCATCTTCACCCGGGCTCAGATCACCGCGTGGGGGTTGCTCCTGCTGAGCGCTATTCCAATCCAGTTCTGGTTGACGGCGCTCCAGCATCAGTTGGAGCTCCTGCTCGGCGCGACGCTCAAGCTCCGGCTCCTCTCCGGGGCGTTTCAGCGCAACCCCGATGCCGTACGTCACCAGGGTGCTGGTCAGTTTCTTGGTCTCATGATCGACGCCGAAACGTTCGATAGTATTGCCCTGTTAGGTGGGTTTACCACGCTCTCAAACCTTGCCCAGATTGGGACGGCGTTCCTCGTGTTGGGTTATGGTGTTGAAGGCTCTCTCCACACAATCCTGCTGCTCTGCTGGTTACTCCTCATCAGCGGACTGCTCCTGATCATCATCGCTGTCAACAGACGTTGGTTTACCACCCAACGTGAGATGACCAATGAGCTCGTTGAGGCCATGGTCGGCCATCGCACCAGGTTGGCCCAGGAGGATCGTGCGCGCTGGCATCAAGGTGAGGATCGCGCCATCGCGGGCTACATGCGCCTCTCCGCACGCCTCGACTGGCTCTCCTCACTCCTCACGCTCCTTCCACGCATCTGGACGATCGTGGCCCTGGCCACCCTGGCCCCGATCGTCATCGCCGGCACCGAAATTACCGCTCTGGCAATTAGCCTTGGTGGTATCATCCTGGCCCAACAGGGCCTGAATGGGCTGGCAAGTATCGGATTTCAGCTGACCGACGCACTGACCGCCTGGCAACAGATGCGACCGTTCATCAAGGGCGATCCTGCTCCGGGTGCGCAGCCACTGCCACTCGTCGCGCCGACCAAGTCGCCTGAAATGGGCCATCCCCTCCTCACCGCACGCGGACTGAGCTACCGCTACCGCCCCGGGTCAGCGCCGGTGCTCCAGGGCTGCAACCTGCGCATCGCTGCCGGTGATCGCCTCCTCCTCGAAGGTCCCTCCGGTGGAGGCAAGTCTACCCTGGCCGCGCTGCTGGCCGGTTTTCGCAAACCTGAGGCGGGCCTCATCCTACTCGATGGGCTTGACCCGTCGAGCTTGGATGTGGCGGGTTGGCGTCGACGAGTGACCATGGCGCCGCAGTTCCACGAGAATCACGTCTTCAGCGGCAGCTTCGCCTTCAACCTCCTCATGGGGCGCCGCTGGCCGCCCGAACCACAAGATCTCGCCGATGCTGAGGAGCTGTGTGTCGAGTTGGGCCTCGGTGACCTTCTCGGGCGTATGCCTGCAGGCATTCAGCAACAGGTTGGTGAGACCGGTTGGCAGCTCTCCCACGGTGAGCGGAGCCGCCTCTTCCTCGCCCGCGCCCTCTTACAGGGGGCGCCCCTCGTCATTCTCGATGAGAGTTTCGGTGCCCTTGACCCAGAGAATCTCGAGCGCTCACTCACATGCGCGCTGCGCCGGGCTCGAGCGCTGCTCTTGATCGCGCATCCATAGGATCATCCACCATGCCACTACCGTTCCAGCGCGCCCTCCTCCTCGTGACCGCGCTGATGGCGCTAACCGCGCTCCTCAGCAGTTGCGCTACCCCCATGCCGAGGGGTTGCCCACCAGAATGTATGGGCGCACGGCTATCAAAACTTGATCTCCAGGCGGTCAACCTTGAGAACGCTAATCTCACCGGTGCCGATCTGAGCCGTAGTAACCTCCAAGAGGCTAACCTACGCGGTGCCGATCTGAGCGGGGCAAATCTAAGCAGTGCGATTCTGAATGCAACCGACCTGAGTGGGGTGCGGATGAGCGATACGGATCTGACAGGAGCCGACCTGAACGAGGCGATCCTCGACAATGCTGTGATAGCGAGTGCTGACTTCACCCGGGCAAGTATGGTCAGTACCTCGATGAAAGATGTCACCCTGCAGTTCGTCACCTTCAGCGATGCGGATTTGACCGGCATGGCGTTGGAGCCTGGCGATTTCCACTCCTACTTCAATATGACCGGGGCACGCCTGCGTGCAGCAAAGCTTAGCGGCCTCGACCTGCGTGGTGGGTACATGAGCGCCGCCGACTTGCGTGGTGCTACCCTAGACCAGATCAATGCCAGTGGGGTCTGGATGAACTTGATTGATCTCACTGGAGCGAGCATGCGTGAGTCTATTCTCAACGGTGCACTACTCTTCGGCGCCAAACTCAATGGCGTTGACCTCCGTGACTCACAACTGCGTGGCGCCTTCCTGATCGGTGCCGACCTCCGCGGTGCCGACCTCCGTGGTGCCGACCTCCGTGGTGCGATCCTCGAACGCACTGAACCCTTCTCGCTCGGTGATGTCGCTTCTGACGTCCGCGTTACCTCTCTCGGGAGCGTGCGTATCGCAGTGTTTGAAGTCGATGCAAATCTGAGCGGGGCTCGCTATAATGGTGCTACCCTCTGGCCCGATGGTTACACTCCGCCCTCATCGGCGGCGCGGGAGAACTGACGCTATGGTGGCCTGCTTCACCCGAGTACGACTCGGCACGCTGCTCCTTATTGTTGCGCTCAACCTCGTCGGGTGTAGCGCGCCAAGCCTCAGCTGCGTCCCCGACTGCAGTAGTGCCGTGCTCGCTGGCCGTGACCTGCGCGGGCAGAATCTGGGCGGGATGATCTTCCGTGATGCCGATCTCCGTCGCGCGGACCTACGTGGCGCCAACCTGCGTGATGCCGATCTCTCGAGCGCAAACCTGAGCCGTGCAAACCTGATTGGCGCTGACCTGCGTGGTGCCAACCTGCGCGGAGTGCAGATGCAGGAGGCTAGAATGGTTGGTACTCAACTCGAAGGTGCTACCCTCGAAGGTGCCGACCTGGAGGGAACCGAACTCTCACGTGTTGCCCTGCGTGGTGTCGAACTGACCGGTGCCAACCTCAGCAAGGCCCTGATGGCCGGCATCGATCTCTCTGGTATCACGCTGATCGGGGTGGTGATGCAGGGTGCGGTGCTCGATGGGGCAAACTTCGATGGGGCAACCCTCAGCGGTATTAACCTCTCAGAGGCCCTCATGAGAGGAGCGTCAATGGTGGGCACCGATCTCCGCGGCGCAAACTTGAGTAGAGCTCAACTCTACGCCTCGGATTTGACCGATGCACGCCTGGAGGGAGCGTCGCTCATTGAGACAGAGGCTGACGCGACCACCATGCTGCGGGCCAATCTCCGCGGTGCGAATGGGTATGGTAGCTACTTTACCGGGGCCAACCTGCGTCAGGTTCGTTTTGACAACGCAGTCCTGAGTGGTGCATCATTGCAGGGATCCGACATGACCGGTGCTACCCTTTCTGGCATCGTACTGATTGATGAGGAAAAGCTCTCCCCCGCTAATCTGAGTGGGGCCATCTTGGTGAATGTTGACCTCAGTGGGGCACAGGCAGATGGTGCTATCCTCAAGGGCGTTGATCTCCGTGGGGCAAATCTCCAGACAACGGTACTAACGAGTAGCATTGCGAATGCGGATGGTGCGGTTGTTCTCTCTGCAGCCGATCTCAACGGCATTATCTGGGATGATCAGACCCTCTGGCCCCCAGGGTTTCGTCCGGACCAGCCACCCGAAGAGTAGACTCTGCCGTTTCAAACCAACATGCCACACGAATAAGCGATATGGAAGGCGAAATACTCCATTTCATCAGCGCCAGAGATGAGTCAGCACTATATGCATCCATCCAGTAACAGGAGCAGTCCAACGTTACGACTGCCAAAGTTTATTCAGTTCCTCAATCCGACCCATGACCGCGAGACCTTCAAAGCGGAGGTCTGTCGTGTTGTGGATGGTATGGTGGGCGTTGATATCGCCACCCTCCGGATCTGGCTGGATGAACTGCCCTCGGGAGAACTGCAGCGCTTTCGTACCAAACTCGCCGATTTTTGCGCGACCCTGGGGATTGAGTGGTCATGGCTGGAGCAGGGAACCCTCGCCACCGATCGCCCCGATCTCCAACGATCGCTCGTCGAGTCGGTTACGCTCTTTATCCTCTCCTACGCCCGTGGTACGGCCCAGCATGAGGCCCTCGTACGCAGGCAGCGCTTCCAACGTTGGCTGCAGAAGCCCAATCAGCGCGATAACCAGATCCTCGGTGGCAGGCTCTTTGCCGCCCTCGTTGAGCAGGGCAAACTCACCCCTCCACCAGATATCCAGCTCGCTTCTGCGCGCCGCCGCCGCGTCTTTGCCATCCAGGCAGTGCGCGAAGCTGCCCTGCTGGATCCTACTGGCTTCGATACCATCCTCACCAGCACCCTCGGCCAGCGACCCAGACCGCAGGTTGAGTTCGCGTACGTGCAGCCGGAATCCGCGGCTTCGCCTTCCCTCGCGAAGGGCCCAACAGCCGCCAAACCAGGTGTCGCCCTAACCACGAGAGAACCATCTAAGGCAAAGCCGGGTGCTGCTCTGAGCGTAAGGCCAACCTCCGCACGGCGCCAGGCTCTGCTGCCGACCACCAGGTCGGTTCAGCCACGGGAAACAACGACACCTATACGCACGATTACTCTCGCTGACCAGCTCAAGTACGCCTTCGACATGACCATGTCGGGTGGTACGATCGCCCTGATCGCCTGGCTCTCCCTTATCTCCATCCTCGTCGTGGTGGTGGCAACGGTCGTCATGGTCGTCTCGGTGACCCTGCTGGGCGATTCGATGAACAACGTTCCCCTCTTCGACTACTTCTGGATTAACGTCGGCTCCATCGTCACCCCTTTTATCCTGACTGAGGGTAGTACCCTGTTCCGTAGCCAGAACCTGATTGTGAACCTGATCGGTCTGCTGATCGTTAGTATCCTCGTCGGTATCGTGACGACCGGTATCGAAGACCGCATTCAACAACTGCGTAAAGGTCGCTCCTTTGTCCTCGAACAGGAGCATACGGTTATTCTGGGCTGGTCACCCCAGATTTTCACGATCGTGTCGCAACTCATTCAGGCAAATCTCAACCGGCGCCGACCAGTCATCGCTATTCTGGGTGATACTGATAAGGTGGAGATGGAGGATCTGCTGCGCGAGCGCATCGAGGATCGCAAGAATACCCGGATTGTGGTCCGCTCTGGCTCACCAATGGAGACGAGTGATCTCGAGATCATCAACCTCTACACCGCCCGCTCCATCATCGTGCTGCCCCCTGAACATCATGAACCAGATATCACGGTCCTCAAGACGCTCCTGGCCTTGAAGAATCTCCCCGGTCGAACGGCAAAACCCTTCCACGTCGTGACGAGCCTGCAGGATATGCGCAATCGGTCGGTAGCCCACATGATCGGCGAGGATGAGGTTCGTGTAGTCCTCGCCGATGATCTGATCGCCCGCCTTACCGTCCAGACCAGCATTCAGGCCGGTCTGGCGGTTATCTACACCGACCTGCTGAGCTTCGAAGGGAGTGAGATCTACTTCAAGGCTGAACCTTCCCTGGTTGGCCGAACGTTTGGTTCGCTGCTCCTCGCTTACCAAACCTCGACCGTTATCGGCATCCACCGGGCTAATGATCAAACTTTGCTCAATCCACCCATGGAGACGACCCTCGAGGCGGATGACCAGATTATCTTCATTGCCGAAGATGATGATACCATTCACCTCGAAGAGTTGGCATCCCCACCCGTCAACCGGGACGCTATCTTAGCGACGTCTCGACAGCGCGGTGTCCAGCAGCGGCACATGCTCATGCTCGGCTGGAATCGGCGTGCACCATTTATCATCACCGAGCTCAACCGCTACGTTATGGCCGGTTCCAGCTTACATATCGTTGCGAATGATGTGGCCTCGCGGCAGTTCGACACGTTTGATTGGTCTGAACTGGCGAACCTGGCCGTTACGTTCCAGACGGGCAATATCTCTGATCGCACACTGCTCGATAACCTGGCGCTTGAACGGTACGGTCAGGTGCTGGTTCTCAGCGAGTCGGATCAACTCGCCCCAAACTATGCCGATGCGCGCACACTCGTCACCCTGCTCCATCTCCGTGATATCTGTGAGCAGGCGCAGATCCATATCTCAGTGACCAGTGAGATGATGGACTCGCGCAACCGCGATCTCGCGACGATCACCCAGGCCGATGATTTTATCATCAGCGAACGGCTTGTTAGCCTGCTCCTGACGCAACTCTCTGAGAATAGACACCTCCTCACCCTCTTCGATGAGCTCTTCGGGGTGGAGGGCTCTGAGATCTACCTCAAACCGGTGAGTAGCTATGTGGACATCAGCCGGCCGGTCAACTTCTACACCGCTGTGGCGGCCGCACAACAGCTTGGTGAAGTGGCAATTGGCTATCGACTCTTGCGCTATCGGGACGATCCGGCACGGCAGTTTGGGGTGAAACTCAACCCTGGTAAACATGAGACGGTTCTGTTTGATGCGACGGATATGCTCATCGTGATTGCAGAGAGCTGAGGCTGGCACAGCCCAGGCTGAGGCAACCCTTACTCGACTACTAGCAAGATCAGACCAATGTTTCTCACTCAATTCCTCGATATTGCTACTATCGTTGTCTGGCTCGTCCTGTTGGGGATCGCCCTCTTCGTGACGGCGCAACGAGCTCGCCATGATGGTCTGCCCTCCGCGCTCGCTCATCTCTTCAGTGGGCGCAACTTGCTCAACCTCATCATCGCCCTCGTTCTTACCTTCCTGGCGCGTAGCCTGGTCTTCATTCCTCCCGATCGGGTTGGTGTGGTCGTCTCGATCATTAGCCCGAACGGCTACCGTGATCAGCCCCTCCGCTCTGGCCTCCACTGGATCCCTCCGTTCGTCGAGGAGGTCTACCAATACTCCATCGCCTGGCAGACCTATACCATGTCCCATACGCCGCAGGAGGGGAACCGTGTCGGCGATGACTCCATCACCGCCCGAACCTCTGATGGGCAGCAGGTCTCTGTCGACTCATCAACCATCTACCAGATTATTCCCGAGCAATCCATTCGCATCCATATTGAGTGGCGTCAGCGCTACCAGGAAGATTTTATTCGCACAATCGTGCGCGGTACTGTTCGTAGTGTCATTTCAAACTATACGGTGGGTGAAGTCAATAGCGACAAGCGTCAAGATGTTGAGCTCCAGATCAACGATGCGCTACGTGCAGCACTCCTTGATAAAGGCTTCGCCCTTGATCGCTTTGTCCTGCGTAACCTTGCCTTCTCTACAGAGTTTATGGCGGCAATTGAGAGTAAGCAGGTCGCCCTTGAAGGTATCACCCGTAGCCAGTATGAGGCCGAACAGGTGCGTGAACTGGCCCAAGGTAGTGCTGACCAGATTCGCTTTCTTGCCCAGGCCGAAGCTGAAGCCATCCTGCTCAAGGCTGAGGCTGAAGCAGAAGCGCTGCGCCTCCTCGCTGAAGCCCTCAAGCTGAACCCAGACCTGCTCAGCTATCGCTACATCGATAAGATCACACCGAACATCCGGGTGATGATCCTCCCGAGTGACGCACCCTACATCCTCCCCCTCAATGAGATCGACCTCGCGGGGGGAACTGATGCGATGAGTAGCACGACTACGCTCACTACGACGCCAACCCTGACCACCACCACGGTGCCCAATCGTAGCCCCACTCCCACGCCTATCCCGTAGATGAACCGTTGAGGAACACGTATGACTACTCTGCTCATTCTCGCTGGTCTGACTGGACTCCTCCTCCTCACCCTCTGGCTGCGCCGATCGAACGATGCGCCCGTGCGGACCACCCCCGCCCAGCGCTCGCCCCGCTGGCAAAAGCGGAATGCACGCAACCGCCTCGTCGCCTGGCTCCGCAATCTGGATCAGGCAAACACGCGGACGTTGTCACCAGAGAGCCTCGCCGAGCTCAAGGCCTGGGTGATTGAGCTCTCACCTGACGAACTTCGTGACTGGGAGCGTACAACCAACGCGTTCTGCAAAGCGGCTAATATCGAAATCCACTGGCTCTGGGGAAACGAACTGGAGCGTGACCCCGATCTGCGTGATGCCATTGGTGACGTGGTGCTGGGCTACACCCTGAGCTACTACCGTGCACGGCGCACGGCACCAAGCCTGGCTGCCGTCAAGGCCCTGCGCTTCTGGCGCTCCGCACCCTTCCGGGGTAAACGGCGACGCTTTGGTGATGAACTCCATGCCCACCTCGTTCAGCAAGGGCTGATTACCGTCCCCGGTGAGCTCTTCCTCGCCCCCGATCGCCGCCGTCGCCAGGAGGCTGTCAACTCCATGAAGCGTCTGGATGATGCGCAGCGTCTTGCCCTCCGTGCCGCAGTCACCCAGATGCTCTCCGGCGTTGAGTCCGCTCCATCAATACCTACTACCCAAGATAAAGCGACGTATGTCCATAAACTTTCCCCAATCGACGCACGTGTTGCGTAACGATGGCCTTGTGCCAACGATGCTGCTCCTCTCGATCGCTGGTGCCGTCCTGATCCTCTGGGGAGTTTGGCTCGTTCTGGCTCGTGTTCCGATCACGATCACCTGTACCCAGGGCGAACTGGTTCGTGGTACGACCATCTACGCGGAGTGTCCTGCGGATCAGGTCGGCCGTGTCCAGCGAGGCTTCCCAGCCATCGTGATCGCCCAGAAGAAGGGCGGCGGCCGTACGGTCATTGAGGCAGTTGTACTGGGCCTGCCTGCGGACAACGCGATGGTGCGCTCAGCTGGTAGTGTGGAGATCTTCGCCTTTCCTGAAGCACCCCTTACGGAGCGTAGTGGCCTTGAGGTGCGTATTGAGGTGGCGAAACGCTCGCCACTCGAACTGCTCCTCACTGGTGAAGCGATCGCGCAACCATCCCCAACAGGAACACCAACCCCATGAGCAGTCCACGGCGCTGGCTCGTTCCCGAGCAGGTGCAGACGTCGGCCATGGATTGTGGCCCCGCTGCACTGACGGCCCTCCTCGCCGGCCATGGCATTCGGGCGAGCTATGGCCGCCTCCGTGAGGCCTGCCAGACGAGTGTTGATGGAACCTCGATCGATACGATTGAGGATGTGGCCGTCGCCCTTGGCCTCGATGCAGAACAGGTCATGCTGCCGGTCGATTTCCTGAACCGTGAAGAGGCCGCTGCTTTTCCCGCTTTTATCGTCACGACCCTCCCTACAGGCTCCACCCACTTCATCCTGATCTGGAGCCGCCTCGGTCCATGGTTCCAGGTCATGGATCCCACAGTTGGACGACGCTGGGTGCGCTGGGATGCCCTTGCCGCTACCATCTACCTCCACCAGCTGCCTATCTCGGCCACACGCTGGCGTGATTGGGCTGGCGGTGAGGAGCCACGTGCTGTCTGGAGGAGTACCCTGGTTGAACTGGGTTTCAGCTCCTCTGATGCCGCTGCGCTCATCGATCAAGCTGCTGCTACTCCTTCCTGGCACGGCCTCGCCACCCTCGATGCTGCTATCCGTCTGGTCAGTGCCCTCGTACGCGCTGATGGCCTGAGCCGTGGGGGTGAGGCGCGTGACCTGATCACCACATGCCTGGCCCAGGTCGGGCCCAACCAACCACTCCCCCTCGACCTCATTCCTCCGCAATACTGGTTTGCTCGCCCCATCCCGGCCCCACCCGCCCACGAAACCGAGGAAGAGCTCCTCCTCGTCAGGGGTGCTGTGCTCGTCCGCGTCCATGGATTACGCCCCCCTGAAGAGACCCCGCCCGCGTTGAGCCCCGAACTTGTAGCAGCACTCCATGAACCACAACCAGCACCAGAACGCCTGATCCGCCAGGTACTCGCTCGCGATAGCTGGTTCCCGCCCGGTCTGCTCATGCTGGCAACGATCGCTGCCGCAGCCGGGTTCACCGTTGAGGCGCTGCTGATCCAGGGGCTTATCAAGGCTGGTTCTCCCCTCCTCCAGGGTGAACAGCGCGGTGCAGTACTCTTCGTGATGGTCAGCTTTCTGGTTGCCCTCGCCCTGGTCAACCTCTTCAGCATCGGCCTCGCTCGCCTCCTGGGCCGCCGTATCGAACTGCGCCTGCGGGTGACCCTCCTCGAGAAGATTTCACGGCTCGGTTCGCACTACTTCCATAGCCGCCTCGTCTCTGATATGGCCGGACGTGCCCACGGTCTGAGCATGCTTCGCGATATCCCCCCTACCACTATCAGTCTGGTCCAGAACTCAACCCAACTCCTGCTGACCACCGCAGGGTTGATCTGGATCAGCCCCGCAGGTGCCTCAGCCGCTGTTCTGCTCACCCTCCTCCTTATCCTGCTCCTCACTGGCATGAGTGGGGTGATGATAGAACGGCAACAGCGCGTACGTGCCCATACGAATGCCCTGAGGCAGATCTTCCTCGATACGCTCCTCGGACTCGTACCCTTGCGCCTCCACGGCGCCGAGCGCTCGGTTCAGCGTGAGCATGAGCAACGCCTGGTGACATGGTGGCGTTCGAGTAGCGACCTGATCCGCCTCAGCATCCTCACCCAGGCCGGGGCGAGCCTGATCTACGTGCTGTTCGCTGTTGCTCAGGTGATGCTCTTCCTCCAGTCGGGCGGCCCGAGCGATCGGGTGCTGCTGCTGCTCTTCTGGACCTTGAGCCTCCCTGGGTATGCCCTGAACGTCGTTGGTCAGATCCAGCGCTACCCCGAACTGCGTAATCGCATCCTCACCCTCATCGAGCCGCTGGGTGCGCCCGACGAAATGGGTTCGCAGAGCGCGACACTACCGACAAATGAGCTCTCGCCTACCGGACCGGGGGTGGCTATCGATCTCCAGCAGGTAACGGTACAAGCCGGAGGGCATGGTATTCTGCACGCGATCGATCTGCATATCGCTCCCGGTGAGCAGGTTGCCGTCGTTGGTCCATCCGGCGCTGGAAAATCGAGCCTGGTAGGGGTGCTGCTAGGATGGCATACGCCAACTGCAGGCTCCTGTCAGGTTGATGGCCTCCCCCTGACGGGCACAATGATCTATGCCCTGCGCCGTGTAACGGCTTGGGTAGACCCCGCAGTACAGCTCTGGAATCGCTCGCTGGCAGCCAACTTGAGCTACGGACGACCTGATGGCGCGATCGACCCGCTCGTTATCGAACAGGCCGATCTCTTGGAACTGCTCGAACGCCTCCCTCAGGGTATGCAGACCCGCCTCGGTGAAGGAGGTGGCCTCGTCTCCGGTGGCGAGGGGCAGCGTGTACGCCTGGGACGTGCCTTCTCGCAGCCCGAGCCACGCCTCGTCCTCCTCGATGAACCGTTTCGTGGCCTCGACCGCAGTCAGCGCGCCCATCTCCTCGCTCGATCACGCGCCCGTTGGCCTGCAGCCACTATGCTCTGTATTACCCACGATGTGGCCGAGACGTTGAACTTCCCACGTGTCCTGGTGATCGAAGGGGGCCAGATTGTGGAAGATGGCTCGCCCACCACCCTCGCCGCAACCGATTCACGCTACCACGCCCTGCTCGCTGCAGAAGAGCGTGTGCGGCATGAAACCTGGGGTGGTACCCTCTGGCGGCGACTCAGACTCACCGCAGGCACCCTGGTGGAACTGCCCACGGAATCTGATCGCGAAAAACGCTAGCACACCACCCCCGTACGGGCAACCCCCCGTCGTTGCCCCTCCCCCTCCCCCGCGGAGATCTCAGCACACCCGCCCCCGTACGGGCAACCCCCCGTGGTTGCCCCTCCACCTCCCCCGTACGGGCAACCCCCCGTCGTTGCCCCTCCCCCTCCCCCGCGGAGATCTCAGCACACCCGCCCCCGTACGGGCAACCCCCCG
>CAIWUD010000373.1 GCA_903915775.1 uncultured Chloroflexota bacterium
CATCGAGGGCGATCGTGCCACGACTCGGTGGCAGCATGATCGGCTCGTTAGGGGCGAGCCGGGCAGCCTCGCGTAGCTCGATCCGCTCCACCAGACCGGGTGCGATGGGGGCGAGCACAGTGCCTCCCCCTGGGCCAAAGCGCAGCTGCGCCCCCCACGGATCGCCACGTGAGACCGGTAGTGACCAGGCGACGATCGAGGTCAGGCCGATATTCCGTGGCTCAGCGAAGGTGACGAAGATGGCACTCAGATCACCGGGCTGCCAGACCGCCCGTGCACCGAGGAAGGGCTGATGGGCAACACAGACATCGACCAGCGCAATCTCCTCGCGGCCGGCGTAGTGCACACGGATCAGCTTATTGCGCCGCAGAGCCAGTTCGCGCGGCACTCGTCCACTCACCAGCAAGCCCAGGGCGATCCCAGCGGGCGTTGCCTCACGCAACTCGGGGAAGGCATTGTTCGTACCAGTCGAGAGGGCCAAGAGCGGCGTTTGGGCGCAGACCCCACTCACCACGCGGTGGGTTCCGTCACCACCCAGCACGACAATCGCGTCAACGCCATGCTCAAGCATCAGGCGTACCGCGCGGCGGGTATCGTCGGCACTCCCTTCCACCGCCAGGGGCAGCGTCTGCACATGAGGCAGCGGGTGACCCTTGCGGGCTGATGCTGCCTCACGCACAATCCCCGCAGCGATCCCCGCGTCGTCCGGCATGAGGAGCACCTCAGCGACACCAAGGGCGCCCAGGCCGGCCAACAAGCGCAGGACGATATTGATCTTCTCGCCGGAAGGGAAGACCGAGGCGCGCGACAAGAGTCGCCTGATATCGCGCCCCGATGATGGGTTGACAATAATACCGACACATGGATGTGCGGTGCTCAAAGTGCTGATGGCTCCTCAAGCAGATCGCGAAGCGTCGCCAGAAAACGGGCCGCCGGATCACCATCGATAGCTCGATGGTCGAAGACGAGGGTCAGCGTGGTACATGGTGCCACCGCCAGTTGCCCACCCCGAACCACCGGTCGTTCCACCACCCGTGCGACCCCCAGGATCGCCACCTGAGGCGGGTTGAGCACCGGGGTGAACCAGTCGATTCCGGTTGCACCGAGGTTACTCACGGTAAATGTACCACCTTGCAGTGCACTTGGTGGCAACGTTCCGGCGCGCGCCAGAGCGGCGAGGCGTGCCGCCTCGGCAGCGAGATCGGCAACTGACCGCGTATCGGCATCGCGAATAACGGGGGTGAGGAGACCATCCTCAAGGCTCACTGCCAGAGCGATATGAACGGCGTTCATCTGCTCCACACCCTGCTCAGTGACCAGGGCATTGAGCCGTGGGTGGGCACGTAGGGCCAGGGCAGCGGCCCGTATGAAGAGCGGGGTGAGGGTGAGCCGCAGATCGCCCGCACCACGCCGCAGCTCTGCCAGATGGGCCAGCGCCGCGCTCATATCAACGTCAACCCCAGCAGCGACACGTGGCGCCTGCCAGGCCAGACTCAGGTTGCGCGCAATCATGCCACGCAACCCACTGAAGGGCACGAGGCGCGTAGGGGGGGACGGTGCCGCAACCGGTGCCGGGGCCGGAGCAGCAGCCGGTGTTGCAGCCTCAGCGGCGGGGGCAAGCATCGCGAGGTCGGCACCGCGGGCGAAGGTCTCGCCCGCGGATACCAGAATTGCCTCGATCACCCCATCCGCTGGTGCAACGAGCTCGACACTTGTCTTGACGATCACCGCCGTAGCCAGAGGCTGTCCGGTGACGACACGGTCGCCTACCGCAACGAGCCAATCCTCCAGCAGCGCCTCAGTATCCTCACTCGCATCTTCCCAGAGCTCCAGGGGGATAACGAGACCGATCATGCC
>CAIWUD010000374.1 GCA_903915775.1 uncultured Chloroflexota bacterium
CGGCCTGTGGGCGCCTACGCCGCGATTCTCGGCAGTGGGCCGGAGAGTTGGCATCAGGACCCCGACTTCTTCTATCGTGAGGGTGCCGGCCCCCTCTTCGACATGGGGCCATACTACCTCACGGCCTTGGCTACGCTCCTTGGGCCGGCGCGCAGCGTGAGCGGCTCGGCCCGCACCACCCATGCCGAGCGTACGATCGGCTCGGGGTCGCGCCAGGGTGAGCGCATTCCTGTCACTACACCCACCCACGTTACGGCACTGGTGGAGTATGACGAGGCGGTCGCTACGCTGACCACCAGCTTCGATACCGCCGAGGGTTACACACCCAGACTAGAGATCTACGGCACTGAGGGTTCGCTGATCCTGCCCGATCCTAACACCTTCGGTGGCCCGGTACAGCTACGGCGGCGGGGCGGCGAGTGGGAGGAAGTAGCGATCGCCCACGGCTACACCGAGAATAGTCGCGGCATCGGCGTAGCCGACATGGCCGCCGCCATGCGCACCGGTCGACCCCACCGCGCCTCGGGCGAACTGGCCCTCCACGTCCTCGATACCATGCATGCCATCTACGAGTCGGCCGACACAGGCCGGCGTATCGCCCTCACCGGCGGCCCGGCGCGGCCCGCCGCGCTCCCGGTGGGCTGGCCTGAGGGAGACGCGTCATGAAGACTGAACAGATTGCCCTCCAGCTCTACACGGTTCGCACGTTCGCCCAGCGCGATCTCCTCGGCACCCTGCGCAAGGTAGCCGCCATGGGCTACGGTGCCGTGGAGTTGGCCGGTCTGCATGGCCTAGCCGCCGCCAAGGTACGCCAGACGCTCGACGAGTTGGAGGTGCGAGCCGTATCGGCCCATGTCTCCGTAGCGCAACTGGAAGCCGATCGCGGCGCCGTGATCGCCGAGATGCAGACCCTCGGCTGCGACTTCGTGGTAATCCCCTGGGTGCCAGTGGAGCTACGCGGCTCTGCGGCGGCGGTGCGCCGTCTCGCCACGAGTATGAATGGATGGGCCGCTCAGCTGCGGGAGGCAGGCCTGCGCATGGCCTACCACCACCACGACTTTGAGTTCGCGCCGCTCGACGGCTCGACGATGTGGGATCTCCTCACCAGCACGCTCGACCCCGCCCTCGTAGGCCTGGAGATCGACGTCTACTGGGCGGCCCGCGGCGGGCACGACCCGGCGGCCCTGATTGATCGCTACGCCTCCAGTCTGCCCCTGCTCCATCTCAAGGATCTTGCCCATAGCGGCACCGCCGATCTTCCCGCCGGCGAGGGTGCCCTCGACTGGGAGGCTATTCTCGCCGCCGCCCGAGCGGCCGGTGTGGCCTGGTACATTGTCGAGCAGGACAACCCCGTCGACCCCCTCGATGACGTGCGCCGGGCCCGCGAGTTGATGGTCGCCCGTGCGCTCGCTTGAGTGAGCATTTTGTGGGGGGGGAGGGGTACTGTTGATAAGGTGCACGGGTGAGCCGTGTTCTTGCCCGAGCGCTCGTTCGGTCAGTCCGTACCCTCCACCCCCCAACCTGGGGTCACCGAGCGCCTGCTCGGTGACAGCGGCAACTGGTCAGGGGTGAGCCGTGTTCTTGCCCGGGCGCTCGCTCTATCAGGTCGAACCCTCCCCCCCCAACCTGGGGTCACCGAGCGCCTGCTCGGTGACAGCGGCAACTGGTCAGGGGTGAGCCGTGTTCTTGCCCGGGCGATCGCTCTATCAGGCCGAACCCTCCACGGCGGGGGTAAAGGCCACCTACGCAGCATGAGGAGGGCTGAAGCCCTCCACTACGAACGTGGGGGCGTGTACGCTGACGGAAAGATCATGCACACAAGACGTTACACCGCACCCAAATCTGGTAGTGCCCTCAGTGCCGTATGCTATACTAACTACAGCACGGAAACCTCCCACTTCGATAGCTGTTCGCCTCTGGTATAAAGCATGCGGTAGCTGTTCACCATTCTCCTGAAGCGAGGGCCTCTCGCCCTTGTGGCGCCCCGTATGGGCAACCCCCCGTGGTTGCCCTCCCGTTGGCTTACCCCAACGGTGAACAGGTATGGTGTGCGCCTCCGGCCCAGTGAACGCCACGCACCCGTAGATTCGCCGGTGAGTACACTATGGCTCCGTTCTCTGTGACCGCCCTGCCACCAGCGAGCCCACTGTTCCGTGGCCGTCAGGCCGATCTCAGCCACCTGAAGCGGATCTGCCACGCTGAAGTGACTGCCTACACCGTGATCTATGGTGGCCATCAGAATGGCAAGACGAGCCTACTGCTCCGGTTGGCGGACGAGTTGCGATCGGCGGCGGTGCAGGTCTGCTCGATCAACTTCCAGGGTATCCCCAGCAGCCCATTGGTGGATAGGACTGCCCGATGACCCAGTCTGGCAACCCCTTCACGCGCACTGGCGCGCTGCGACTGAACCACCCACTCTTCCGGGGGCGAGCCGCCGAGTTGGATCGGCTGGAGCAGGCCTGTCTCGCCGACCTTGACTTCTTCCCGCTGATCTACGGCGGTCGGCAGAATGGTAAGACGACCGTCCTGCTGAGGCTGGAGGAGCGACTGAAGTCACGCTTTGCCGAGGGTGTACGGGTCTGTCGGGTGGACTTCCAGAACCTACCGCGAGCCACCGCCCATGCAGCCTACCACCATTTGGCGCGGCGTGTGGCGCAGGTGCTGCCCCACGTACCACAGATCCCGGAGTTGACCGACGCTCCAGCTCTGGGTGACTTCTTGGAGGCGACCCTCGATAACAGTGCGGTGCAGCGGCTAGTGCTGCTGCTTGACGAACTGGGCGCCCTACCCGATACCACCCGTGAGGATCTGGCCCACATCCTGCGCGCTCTGCATACGCGCCGGCTGCACAGCCCGGCCCTGGCCAAAGTACAGTTCGTCCTAACTGGCGGGGTGGAGCTGTACCACTTAGCTGTGGTTGAGGCGTCGGCACTACGCAACGTCTGCGAGGTCATGCGCCTAGGCGATCTGAGCGAAACCGACGCGGTGGATCTGGTCATCGGCGGTCTGGTGCCTCTGGGGATGGACGTGGTAGTGGCAACTGCTATCAGCCAGGCGATCTACGCCCGAGTGCATGGCCACCCCTACTTCACCCAGCGCCTAGGTGAGCTGATCGCGAACCAGCAGATAGCTGGTGGTAGCCCGAATGTGGCTGCGGTCGAGGATGGCACTCGCAAGTTGCTCGAGCAGAGCGATCCGTTACTGGAACATCTGCGCCGCAGTGTCACCGAGTTGAGGCTAGAGGATGCGGCGTGGCGCCTGCTCAGCGCCAGCCAGCGCACTAGCCGTACCGACGATGCAACCGAGCGGCTCGAACTGCTCGGTCTGGCCCATCGTGCTGAGCGCTACTGGGAGCCGCGCAGTCCCTTACTGAGTGTGGCCCTCGGGGAGTGGCTGAAGCTCAGCCTCCATGATGCGGACAACATCGTGATCGCTGCCCGTGCGGTTCGGCAGTCCGCTACCGAGCGCTACCTGAGTGAGCTGAAGCTAGAGCAGACCGCGGTTACGAGTCACGCGGAGCGGGCTACAACCCCAGATGAGCAGATACGGCTCCAGCGGCGCGCCAAGGATCTGGCTAACGAGATTCGTCAACTGGAGGTGGTGCAGCGGGAACAGACTCAGCCACCGGATGACCAGCCGGTCGCTGATACCGACTCTCGACTGGAGCCTCCCGTCCAGCCACCAGAGCCGGTCAACACCCCGAAGCCTTCCATCCAGCCAGTCGCCGCGCAGCCACAACCTCCCAAATTGCGGCCTGCCTATCTCCCCACGCTCGTCCACGTGCCCGCCGGCCCCTTCCTGATGGGCAGCAGCAACTCTGATCGATTAGCCGATGGCGACGAGCAGCCCCAGCACACACTCACCCTGCCTGACTACTGGATCGGCCAGACCGAGGTGACCAACGCCCAGTTCCGCCCCTTTGTCGAGGGCGACGGCTATACCAACCGTAGCTACTGGACCGCGGATGGCTGGGCCTGGAAGGAGGAGCTACGCCGCACGCAGCCGTACTACTGGGATGACGCGCGATGGAACGGTGACAATCAGCCGGTGGTGGGGGTGAGTTGGTTCGAGGCGGTGGCCTACTGCTTCTGGCTGAGCGCACAGACTGGCCACCCGTTCCGCCTACCGACCGAAGCTGAGTGGGAGAAGGCCGCCCGCGGGCCTAATGGCCGCATCTGGCCCTGGGGGAACAGGTGGGAAGCTGGCCGCTGTAACAGTGATGAGCTCGGTCTCGGACGCACTTCGCCAGTGGGTAGCTTTCCCAATGCAGGGGGGGACTATCATATCTACGACATGGCAGGGAATGTCTACGAGTGGTGCGCGACGGCGTGGCAGAAGCCCTATCCGTACACCGTTGAGGATGAGTGGAGGGCGGCCTACCTGGAGCGGGACGAGAGCCGGGTGTTGCGTGGCGGGTCATGGGCTTTAGAACAAAAGTACGCCCGGGGGGCGTACCGCAGCAACTACCTCGCGCGCACCGACAACTACGACAACGACGTTGGGTTGCGGGTCGCCAGTCCTTCTCCCTACCCCTGATCCTGAATCCTGAATCCTGAATCCTGATTGCTGTTTGCCGCGCATAGGGTATGGTAGAGCTGATGGGTGGAAGGAGTGGGGGGGATGGGGTGTGGGGAAGGGTCTACCCTTCCCCACCCGCGCGCAGCGCGGACGCGCGCTCTTTCGATCGTGGCGGCACATAACAGCAGGGCAACCACGGGGGGTTGCCCGTACGGGGGCAGCCACGGGGGGCAGCCACGGGGGGCAACCACGGGGGGCAACCACGGGGGGTTGCCCGTACGGGGGGCAGCCACGGAGGGCAGCCACGGGGGCGAGCCGCATACGCTACCCCCACCCTAGCCTTGGTATTGCCAGACGGCTAAGCTGGCGCAGCCGACATTGAGTCATACCATACGGAGGAGCCATGATCAACCTCGGCTACAGTGATCTACCGACGACGGAGGACGAACTGGGCTTTACCCCCTCGGCGGTGGCTTTGGGGGCGCTGGTGCAGGGCACAGCGCTGGCCGATACCCCGCTCACTGTGGGGGTCTACGGGCCGTGGGGCAGCGGCAAGACCAGCCTGATGCGCATGATTCAGGGGCAGTTGGATGTCGATCGCTGCATCACGGTCTGGTTCGACGCCTGGCGCTACGCCCAGCAGGAGGCGCTCTGGCGGGCGCTACTGCTCAGCGTGGTCGAGTCGCTGCGCGCACAGGTGCATGACGACTCGCGTTTCGCCGCAGCCCGCGGCGAGCTGACGCAGCGCTTCGACGACCTGACGGCGAGCCTCTACCGCAGCGTGGATCGCGAGGAGGCAGGGGCGGTCGAGATCCAGTGGGGCAAGGCTGGAGCCCTGGCGGCGGGGGCGGTCATCCGCGCCGGCTTCAGCTATATCCCTGTCCTCGGCCAGTTCACTCAGGCGGTTGAGAAGGCCAACGAGGCCCTGGGCGAGGAGGCGTACGCCGATAAACTGCTCGACCTCTTCCGGCGCGAGCGCACGCGCATCTACCGCGAGCATGTGCAGTCACTCGAGCAGTTTCACCAGGGTCTGCACGCGCTGGTCAGGGAGCTAGTGACGGAGTTCGACCGCCGGCTGGTGATCTTCATCGACGACCTTGATCGCTGCCTACCCGAGCAGGCGATCGGCGTGCTCGAGGCGATCAAGCTCTTCCTCGACCTACCGGGCTGTGTCTTCGTCCTTGGCATCGACCGCGTGATCATCGAGCGCGGCATCCAGGTGCGCTACAAGGAGTTCGCGCTCAGCCCTGACGCAGCCGGTGCGCCCTTCCCGGTGGCCGAGCGTGACTACCTGGAGAAGATTGTCCAGGTGCCCTTTACGCTGCCGCCACTAGCCCCAAGCGCGATCACCGCCTTCCTCAAGCGCCGGCTGCCCGCTGTCGCTGGCCTGAGCGATGATGCTGAGCAAGCAGAAGTTGCCGACCTGATGACGATTGGCCTGCTGCGCAACCCGCGCAAGGTCAAACGGAGCTTCAACATCTTCCGCCTACACCTGACCCTCGATCGCGCCTACAAGCGGCAGACGCCGGCGGGCGTGATCGCCAAGCTCACCGTTATCCAGAGCAGCTTCGCCGACCTCTACGAGCGGATCGCCCACGACCCGATCCTGCTGCGCCAGATCGAGCAGATCGTGCGCGGTACCCCCGGCCTGGCCGCGGTCAGTCAGGAGCTGCGCGACGAGGTGGGTAAGAGCGACCAGCGCCTGAAAGAGCTGCTTTACCGCTCGCCCTTCTTTGAGCAGCTGGATGATAGCCAGTTGCGCGAACTGGTCTACCAGAGCATGGTGACTGGTGAAGGGGCGTAGGTACAGCAGGCGCGCATCGCTCCTAGCGGTCGCGCCATTATGAGACGTGCTATACTTCCCCCAGAGGGAGGTTACCACTATGCACCGAACCATTGAAGCGATTGTGCATCCTGATGGGCGGATTGAGGCGTTGGAGCCGATAGAGAGCCGGGGTCCGCGTCGGGCGCTGATCACTATTCTCGATGAAGCGCCACAACCAGTGCTCGAATCTGATGCCGAGCGTCTTGATGCCGTACTCTGTGCAGCTGGGTTGCTGGACAGGGCCAGCGACATTCCCGAGGATCTCGTCATGCTTTCTGATACAGAGCGCGTGGTTCTTGCCCAACGGAATACGCGCGGCATCCCGCTCTCCCAGATCATCAGCGAGGGGCGTGAGGAACGCTTTTAGCGAGGTTGTTTGTGGGAGGGCTACGCCCTCCACACCCTCCGTACGCTGGCCCCCACCTCAGAGCGGGTCGAGCTCCAGTTCGTGCCCGGCGGCAGCGGAGGCGTAGCAGGCCTCTAGCACTGCTGTACGCCGCAGAACCTCAAGGGCGCTGGGATCGGCGGGGCCGCGATCGAAGATGGCGTTCACAAAGCGTTGGAACCGGGACCGCTTCAGCCAGAACATTGCTAATATTGAACCTTTGTGCTATGATCGGAGCCGTGTGAGCCTTCGGGCGACGCAATGGTGGCCACTGTAGATAAGCCCAGGCCCAGAGCAGCCAACCTACCACCACGAGGATACTGATGCTGAATCTGGCGCTTTGGGGAGCCATAACCGCTGTTGCTGTCCTGTTCGTCGCCGCTGTCTATGGACGTCGGGGTGGCAACACCGGCATCCAAGAGTGGATGTTGCGGGTGGAGGGACTCACCGGACTGTGCAGCGATTACCTGGAGTTGATCGAGCAGATGGATGCGCCAGTGCACGACATTGATGCCCTGCGCTATCTGGATGGACAGCGCCAGGTGGCGCACAACCAGATTCTTGAGGCTCTTGGGTTGGATCGCTCCTATCCGCTGGATATGCCAGCCTTCACTCGCCGTTATTTGAAGGAGTAACAATGGACGCACAGACGCTGACGCAGAAGTGGGTTCGCACGCACACGATTGAAGGCCGGATCGTCGGGGAGTTCACCAGCACCGAGGGTGGTACACCGCGCCAGATGGCCGTCATCATGACCGTGAACGGCCCGGAATTGGCGCCTCGCGATACGCTGATCCCGCTGGATGCCGACTATCTGATTGCCAGCCTGTCACACCGCTTCGAGGATCTCATCGAGGCTGCCGAGCGGGCTGGCTACCAGCCAGAGGCGATCCGCGCTGCCGCGGAGAAGGCACTGGAACGGCACGCCAAAGCCTAGCAGTTGCTACCTCCCGCATGCTGGCCCCCACCTCAGAGCGGGTCGAGCGCCAGTTCGTGCCCGGCGGCAGCGGAGGCGTAGCAGGCCTCCAGCACTGCGGTACGCCGCAGCCCCTCAAGGGCGCTGGGATCGGCGGGGCCGCGATCGAAGATGGCGTCCACGAAGCGGTCGATCAGCTCCGAGCGCCCCTCTGTCGAGCGCACCTCTACCGATGTATTGGTAGCAACGCCGTCGATGTCGCTGAAGAGCCGTAGGGTGTTGGTCGTGGCGTAGTTGCGCACGAACAGCTCTGCACCGCCTTCGGTACCGTAGAACGTGACGCCAAAGTCGTCCATGGCCGAGCTGTGGGTAGCCCAACTCGCCTCCAGGTGGAGCGTTGCACCACCTTCGAGACGGAGGAAGGCAGTCGCCAGATCTTCGACCTCGTAGACGAGGCCGGTATCGCTAGAGCTGGCCCGCCCCTTCCACCCCTTCAGGCCACGGGGCCCGAAGGCGGCGTAGGTGGCGGCA
>CAIWUD010000375.1 GCA_903915775.1 uncultured Chloroflexota bacterium
ACCCAACGATCACTCCGATGATCTGCTCCCGGTGAAGACGATCCCACGCCACTTCTCACCAGTGTTTGAGGCCCGTGAAGAGGATTTTACCCGTGTCTTTGGTAGTGAGGGTGATGGTGCCTTCGAGATTGGTCAGCCCCTTGATATGGCAGTGCCGGTCTGCCTACGCCTCGCACGGTTGGTCGAGCGCTCAAACGGTATCTTTGGCAAAAGTGGTACCGGAAAGAGTTTTCTGACCCGCCTACTCCTCTGTGGGACGATCCAGGGCAATCTGGCCAGCAACCTGATCTTCGATATGCACAGCGAGTATGGCTGGGATAGCCGTTCCGAAGGCGGCACCTTCGTAAAGGGCCTGCGTCAAATCTTTGGCAGCGATGTCCTCGTCTACACCCTCGACCGGAGCAGCGGCCAACATAGCTACGATGGCGAAATTGTGATCGGTCTCGACCAGATCGAGATCAACGATGTCGTCTCCCTCGATGAGGTGCTGAACCTTGGTGCTACCGCCAACGAAACCGCAGCCCTGCTCTACGATCGCTTTAAGGAGCAATGGCTGCGCGCACTGCTCGACATGGATAGCGAAGCGATTAACGAGTTTGCCGAGAGCTCTGGAGCCCACGCTGGCGCGATCAGTTCCTTAAGGCGCAAACTCATCTCGGTGCGCCGTCTCCCCTTCGTCCAGGATCGCACCGACTTCTCAGCAATCGAACGGATGATTGGTGCCCTGGCCGCAGGTCGCCATGTCGTGCTGGAGTTTGGCGGCCCCCAAGATCGGGAGTTAGCCTACGTCCTCGTGGCCAACATCATCACTCGCCGCATCCATAAGCACTGGACCGAGCAGACCGAGCATTTCTTACGCTCCAAGAATGAGCGTGACCGTCCCCGTCCGCTGATGATCACGATCGAGGAGGCGCACAAGTTCCTCAACCCACGTACGGCACGTCAAACTATCTTTGGCACGATTGCCCGTGAGTTGCGTAAGTATAGTGTCACACTCCTCGTTGTTGACCAGCGACCCTCCTCGATCGACCCTGAGGTGATGAGCCAACTCGGTACACGCATCACGGCACTCCTCAACGATGACCGCGATATTGACGCAGTCTTCACTGGGGTGAGTGGTGGTAATAGCCTGAGAGCCGTGCTGGCCTCACTCGACAGTAAGCAGCAAGCCCTGGTTCTCGGCCATGCCGTGCCCATGCCGGTGGTGGTGCGTACACGCCCCTACGACGACCGGTTCTACGCTGCAATGCAGCGCCGCACGACCGGAACAAACAGCCGCGAGCTCCCACCGGCGGGGGATATCGACGATCTCTTCAACGATTGAATGTAAGGCACGGTGCGCTTTCGGCTGCGCCTGCATAGCCGTTTGGCACTACCGGGGCTGGGTTGGGGGTTTTGCGGAGGGCTGCGCCCTCCACACCTCCCGCAAGCGGGCTTGGTTGGGGTTATGGCAGATGGCCATGCCCTCCACACCTCTCAGCATCAGGATGGCGTAGCGTCCCAGGTGCCCACAACCTCGTACGCTTCCCCGTCACCCGGCCACGGCGGTATCGTGACGCCAACTGCAGCGAGCGGCTCGTAGCCAAACGAACGAAACTGGAAATGGGTCCCACACGGGATCGTTAAGCAGACACCAGGCTCGACCGGCACGACCTCTTCACGAGCACCTTGCCTCCGCCACATCTCCCCTCGACCGGAAAGAAAAAACCAGATCTCCTCCACCGTTCGATGGGCGACTGCCTTCGATACCTTTCCAGGGCCGAGTTCGAAGTGGGCCATGCCTCCTCCCTTCAGTTGAAGCAAGACCCGCACATCGGACCCATCCGGAG
>CAIWUD010000376.1 GCA_903915775.1 uncultured Chloroflexota bacterium
CCTGATACGGAGCAGACGAGCATCGACCTCACTGAGGATTTCAGTGATCCGACAACAGCTCCCTGGAGTATCGGCGGCGCGACGATGCGCAACGGTGGCTACGAGATCTTCGTTGGTGGCCCGGTGGTATCGTGGCAACAACCGCTGCCCAGTGGCAGTTCCACGGTAGGTGACAACTTCGTGCTCGAGGTGGAGGCTACCTTCCTTGAAGGGGCGGCGGAGGGGAGCGGCTACGGGCTCATGTTCGCCGACGATGGGGCCTTCAACTTTATCGCCCTGATCCTCCTCCCCCAGGGTGGGCTCACGATCTACCGCAACGGTGACGAGGGCGAACTGCTCGTGCCACCTGTGGCGGTTCCGCTGGTCAACCCGGGTGCCGGCGCAACGAATCGCTTACAGATCGCCGTGCGCGGCCAGAGTCTCACCATCACGATCAACGGTGAGGCGCTACCGTCCTTCGATCTGCCGCCCGAGTGGTCACTACGCGGACAGGTCGGCCTAATTGTACAGAGCTCAGACCTCCAGGGGGTCAGTGTGCGCTTCGATAACTTCCGGCTGGAGGAGCAACTTGGCGCTGAGGTGAACTAGTACCTGTTCTCACTTCCCCCTTGCGGGATCAAAGGTTGGGTAAGTTTTTTTGTGGAGGGCTTCGCCCTCCACACCTCCCATACGCGAGTCACACTGATCTGAATAGGAGCGCTACTCGGCAACAACCCGCCCCTGGCCCAGCAGACTCTCCAGCCCACTCAGGAGGCTACTGGAGAGGCTCACCGTGTGCTGCGACTGTAGTACCACCGTGCCGACGCCATTCGGCAGGTAGAGGGTGACCCGATCAGGACCAGTACTGTCGCGCAATACGTGGTAGACATCCTGCATGCGTCGGACATCGGCTTCGGCGTTATCGGTCCGTGGGAGGTAGAGGCGTAGGATACGGCCACTGCTGCTGCTCTCGCTCATGGAGCTCTGTCCATTGATATGCTGTGCCGATAGTGCGGCTTCACTCTTGGGAGGGTTGATTCTGACCTGTGTCCTGGCTCGCTGTACGACAACAGGCGCAGTAGGTGGGGGGGGCGGAAGGGTGACGGGGGCGGGGTTTGGTGCAGGGGATGGCGATGGCGCGGTGGTTGTCTCCAAGAGTTCACCCACCCCATCTAGGTCAAGCTCAGTTGTTGCGGGGCCGGGCTCCGGTGCGACTGACGCCTCGATCACCTCGATCACCTCCACCACGAGTTGGGTTGAGTCGCGGCGGTTGTCCACCTTGGCCTGTACCCTGACGGCGAGGTCGTCACGCAACTGATCACCACGCTTCGCGAGAACTTTGGGGAAGATCACGAGCTCGATCGTACCGGTGAGATCTTCAAGGTTGGCGACGAGCATCGCGTCACCCTTTTTGGTCGTGACCCGGCGTACGCCGGTGAGCAGCCCGACAAAGGTCATGCTCTCACCGATATGCTCTTCGGAGATGTCACTAAGGCTGCTGACACCACTCAGATCAAGACCCTCAAGGGCCTTAGCCACCGGGTCATCGGAGAGGTTCAACCCAATGAGCTCCTTCTCCCAGAGTAACTCCTCCTTCTGCTCGGCAGGGGTCGTCTGAATGAGAGGCATGGGGATGCGTGCCACCTGCAGGGCGGCGGGGCTGTCAGCTGCACCAAATATGTCGAAAAGGCTACTCTGACCAACTTCACGTGCCTTCTGCGCCTCGGCACCAGCACCGAGGGCCTGGTCGAGGATAGCTAACTTCTGACGGCGCGTCCCAGGGAGACTGTCCAGGGCCCCAGCCTTGATCAGACTCTCTACCAACCGCTTATTCATGGCATGGCGATCGACGCGGGCACAGAGATCCTCCAGCGACTGGAAGGGACCACCAGCCTCCCGCTCACGGAGCAGGGCCTGCACGGGCCCCTCGCCCACATTCTTGATGGCGGCAAGGCCGAAGCGGACCCCGTAGCCGTACTGGATGCCTGCGGGTCGTTCGGCAGGTAGCTGCTCCAGATCAAAGCCAGCCTTGGAGGAGTTGATGTCAGGGCCGAGCACCGCCACACCAAGGCGGCGCGACTCCAGGGTGGCCTTCGCAACATCCTCGATGAAGCCACCAGCACCGGTAAGCACCGCAGCCATGTACTCTACGGGGTAGTTCACCTTGAGCCAACTGGTCTGGTAGCTAAGCAGTCCGTAGAGCGTGGCATGGGGGCGGTTGAAGGAGTAGCCGGCAAAGGGCAGGATCAACTCCCAGAGCTGATCAGCAATCTCCTGGCTGATACCCTGTTTGAGACAGCCCGCCTTGAAGATCGCCTCATTCTCGGCCATCAGCTCCTTGCTCTTCTTGCTGATCGCCTTGATCACTACGTAGGCTTGACCGAGCGAGTAGTTGGCCACCTTCTGGAGCAGCTGCATAATCTGCTCCTGGTAGACGATCACGCCGTAGGTATCTTCAAGGATCGGCTTGAGAATCGGATGCAGGTAGCGGATCTGGTTGGGGTTATTCTTATTGGCGATGTAGAGGGGGATCTGATCGAGTGGCCCAGGGCGGTAGAGGGCGACCATGGCGTAGAGATCTTCGACCCGGGTTGGCCTGAGTTGGGTGAGGTAGCGGGTCATGCCCGCAGATTCCAGCTGGAAGACGTTCTGCGTTTCACCACGACTGAGGCTAGCAAAGACCTTGGGATCATCGGTGGGAATATCGTCGAGCCACAGTGTGCGCCCTGTGGTCTGCTCGATATACTTGAGCGCCTCGGCGACGACGGAGAGGTTGGTCAGCCCAAGAATATCCATCTTGAGCAGGCCCATCTTCGCCAGGGTTGGACCCTCATAGGCGGCCATAACCGCCTGTTCATCCTTGGTCGTACGCTGGAGAGGGACAATCTCTTCGAGGGGGCTGCGGCTGACGACAATACCACAGGCATGGGTGCCAACTGAACGCATACGCCCTTCAACCCGGCGGGCGGCATCGATCAGTTCGCGCAGGTGGGGCTGGTTCTCCTGGATCTGCCGCAGCTCGGGGACACGCTCGAGGGCCTGGGCAATCGTGGTGCCAACCGGCAGCGCGGGGATTAGCTTCGCTACGCGATCAACCTCGGGTAACTCCACACCCATGACCCGGCCCATGTCACGGAGCGCGGCTTTGGCACCGAGCGTGCCGTAGGTGATGATCTGGGCGACATTCTCACGCCCATACTTGCCGGCAATGTAGTCGAGCACCTCCTGGCGGCGCGAATCGGCGAAGTCAGTGTCGATATCGGGCATCTCGAGCCGCTCCCGCGAGAGGAAGCGCTCGAAGAGCAGCTTGTTCTTCACCGGATCAACGTCGGTAACCCCCAGGCAGTAGAGCACCAGTGAGGCCCCAGCCGAGCCACGGGGGAGACAGGGGATGCTCCGCGAGCGCGCAAACTTGACGTAGTCCCAGACGATCAGCATGTAGTCAGGGAAGCCAGTGGCGTTGATTACCTCCAGTTCATCGGCAAGGCGCGCCACGTAGTGCGGCGGCGGGTTGCCATTGGTACGCTGCATCAGCCCCTCTTCGCAGATGAGGCGTAGGTAGCTGGCCGCATCATGACCGTCAGGCAGCGCGAACTCCGGCAGCTGTACACGCCCAAAGTCGAGCTTGAGGCGACACATGTCGGCGATACGGCGAGTGTTCTCCAGCGGGCTGGTACCGTAGCGCTGAAACTTGGTCCACATCTCCTCGCCCGACATGATGTGGTAGCTCGCATCCATGGCGAAATCTTTGGCACAGAACTCTTCGTAGGTAAGGTTCATGCCCATCGCCATGACCATGTGCTGGGTCTTGAGATCTTCGGGGCGCACAAAGTGGGTGTCGTTGGTCACCACCGGCG
>CAIWUD010000377.1 GCA_903915775.1 uncultured Chloroflexota bacterium
CCTATGTGATACTCTGTGCTTATTGCATCCCTATTTGGCCTCAACCCCCAAGATCCAACCCTCCACCTGGGCGACCGCCCGCTCGGCGGGTGAGAGGTTAGGATGCAGGTAGGCTGGTAAACGACCGTCGCGATCAGCCTGGGAGAGCCAAGCAGCGATACTGAAGGCGTCGTGCTGATCCTGCGTACGACCAGCGCAGGCGAAGCCGCGGCTCCACAACGCCGGGTAGACCTCGGCGATGGCTGAACGCCCAGCAGGAATATCCCAGCCATCGAAGGGCCAGAAGTGCACCTGCGACCCGAGCTGCTGACGGATGGAGCGTAACCAGGGGAGGCCAGCATGGGTAGACTTGGCCACCGAGCCCTGCACGTCGAAATGGAACACTGACTTTGCCCTGCCCGCCCGTGCTTCGGTGAGTCGCCGCCAACGGGCGTTGCCCATGCGCGCACTACCGTTGCCAACAGTGCCATCCCGCACGAAGTCGACATAGGTGTGATCCCCATCGGTCGGCCAGTGGTGCTGGAAATCATCGAGAAAGTGTGGCCAATCGAGTGGCAGCCCGTGTACCTCGAAGTAGCGCAGCGGGAAGGAGAAGCCATGGTCGATGCCGACCAGTGTCGGCACACCCTCCGCGAGCTGCTCCACCAGCCATGCCGCTATCCCTTTGCGCGTCCAGTATCTGCGCTGGCTGGGCGGCGGGAGAAGTTCAACCGGCACTGCACAACCCGCAGCCAGATAGACACGCAGCCCCTTCAGGCTGGCGGTGGGGGTCTGCGCGCCCGAGTAGTCGATGCCGATGGTGCGGACAAATGCAGGTTCGGGAGTCACACAAGGGCAGGGTGGAGTCCAGATCTGTTCGTGCTGCATGGAGTGAGCCTCATTGGGAGCGGGAGCTCAGGATATCCCACCCTACTGCCCCAGTCGGTGGGCTTCGCCATCCACGCCTCCCGCACGCTGGTAACGCCAACCTAGGATCACCGAGCGCCTGCTCGGTCTCTTTGGGAGATCGTTACACCGGCTGGGGCAGAATCGCGGCTGCCAGCGTAACCGGGGTCACCGGCGCAACGCTCACAACGATCGGCAGGAAGATCGCATAGGTGGGCTGCGCTGTAGGACACCCCTCACCTTCGATGGTGGCCTCGACCGCATCCTCCACGGGGGCGAAGAGATCTAGGGCCCGTACGCTGCTCGATGCAACGAGCCGTAGTCGTGTACTCCTGCCATGTCTTACCCGCAACGCTCCCATCGTTGGGTGTCCACACGATGATGCCGATGAGATTGATAGCCCGACATAGAGGCTCCGATGCCTCAACATGGTTCAGAGCAGCGTGACCAACTTCCGAACACACCGAGCAGGCGCTCGGTGATCCCAGGTTAGGGTAAGGGCCAGATGATCACGCTGATGCAGCCGACATTGAACCAGCCCTATGCCCAACTACAGATCGGCCAAAGGGGCTTCGACCGGCACAGCCGCAAGGGGTAGACGCACCGGCAGACCCGTCCGCGCCGAGCGCACACACGCCTCGCACGCCTCCACGGCTGCACGGCCATCCTCACCAGTGACGCGCGGAGCGCGTCCCTCACGCAGGCTATCGATGAACTCTTGGAGCATCGCGGCATGGGCAGCCATACGCACCGGTGAGTTGGGATCATTCCGAAAATCGAAGGGCGGCTGCTCCCAGACGACCTCCCAGCGCTGCTGCTTTCCTA
>CAIWUD010000378.1 GCA_903915775.1 uncultured Chloroflexota bacterium
CGCTGCCGGTGACGAGCATCCAGCAGGTGAGTGGCATCCCGCAGGGAACCCCGCTCTTCGAGAGCCTGTTGGTCTTTGAGAACTATCCCGTAGACCGAGAACCGTTAGCTACCGAAACAGCATTAGTGCAGGGGATCACCGGCCATGAGCAGACCAACTACCCCCTGACGTTCCTGGTCGTGCCGCCAGGGCTGGCCGCTGGGCTGCGGTTCAGCATCAGCTACGACACGCGGCGCTTGGAGCCGGCGAGCATCGAGCGCATGCTGGGGCACCTGGAGACGCTGCTGGCGGGGATGGTCGCAAATCCCAGCCAGCGCTTAGCGGAAGTGCCACTGCTCACGGCAGCCGAGCGGGAGCAACTGCTCGTCACCTGGAATGACACCACAGCCGACTACCCGCAGGCCTGCATCCACGAGCGGTTCGAGGCCCAGGTGGCGCAGACGCCGGACGCGGTCGCGGTGATCGTCGAAGAGCAGCAGCTGAGCTACGCGGAGCTGAACAGCCGGGCGAACCAGGTAGCGCACCAGCTGCAGGCGCTAGGTGTCGGCCCCGAGCTGCTGGTGGGCCTCTGCGTCGAGCGTTCATTGGAGATGGTGGTGGGGCTGCTGGGTATCCTCAAAGCGGGTGGGGCCTACGTGCCGCTCGACCCCAACTACCCCCAAGAGCGCATCGCCTTTATGCTTGAAGATGCTGCGGTACCGGTACTGCTCACCCAGGAACACTTGCAAGCCAGACTGCCCCTCCGCTTGGGCGAGGGTGAGCCTGCTCCGCACTCCTCCATCCTCCACCCAGCCTCCCACCGCTGGGGAGAGGGGGAGGACACCCTCGCTGATACGCAGGTCATTTGCCTGGATCGCGACTGGCCAACGATTGCACAACAGCCAACGACCAACCCGGTGAGCGGGGCCCAGCCCCACCACCTTGCCTACGTCATCTACACCTCGGGTTCCACGGGCAGGCCCAAGGGGGTGGAGGCACCGCATGCGGCCACACTCAACCGCTTCACCTGGATGTGGCAAACCTTTCCCTTCACGAACGGCGAGGTCGGCTGTCAGAAGAGTGCTCTCTCCTTCGTGGACTCCATCTGGGAGCTCTGGGGGCCCCTCCTCCAGGGGGTTCCCTGCGTGCTCATTCCCGAAGCAGTGGTGAAGGATCCCATCCAACTCGTGGCGACGTTGGCCGACCATCGCGTCTCACGCCTGGTGCTGGTTCCCTCCTTGCTTGACCTCATCCTCACCACGGTACCCGATCTTGGCCAGCGCTTACCTCAGTTGCAGACGTGGATCGCCAGTGGTGAGCCCCTAACCGTGAGGTTATCCCAACGCTTTGCGGCACAACACCCCGCAGCGAGACTACTGAATCTGTATGGCTCCTCAGAGGTGGCAGCCGATGTGAGTTGGTATGACAGCCGTGCGCTCGCCGATCATCCGGGGGCGCTGGTACCGATTGGACAACCCATCGCCAATACCCAGCTCCTGGTGCTCGATGTGCACCGGGATCTCGTACCGATCGGGGTAGCGGGTGAACTCTATGTGGGTGGAGCGAATCTAGCCCGTGGCTACCACAAGCGTCCCGAGTTGACCACGGAAAAGTTCATTGCCAACCCCTTTGGCCACGGGCGGCTCTACAAGACAGGAGACCTGGCCCGTTGGCTGCCCGACGGCAACCTGGAGTACCTGGGGCGTATCGACCAGCAGGTAAAGATCCGTGGCTTCCGCATCGAGCTCGGCGAGATTGAGAGCATGCTGAGTAGCCACGCTTCGGTGCAAGAGGCGGTGGTGGTGGCCCGTGAGGATACGCCAGGGGAGCAGCGCCTCGTGGCCTACGTGGTAGGCCAAGGGTTTAGGGTTCAGGGGGTAGGGTTTGGGGATGAGGAACAGCTGGTAGCCGAGCTCCGCAGCCACCTCCAGAGTCGCCTGCCCGACTACATGGTGCCGAGTGCCTTCATTGTGCTCGCTGCGCTGCCGCTGACACCCAACGGCAAGCTGGATCGCAAAGCGCTGCCTGCTCCAACCATCACCACGGTGGCTGCGGATGATGCCCCACGGAGTGCCACGGAAGCCCTGCTCGCCGCCATCTGGCAACAGCTGCTCCACCTGCCCCAGGTGGGTACGCAAGCCAACTTCTTCGCCCTCGGCGGCCACTCGCTCCTTGCCACTCGTGTCGTCTCGCGTATTCGCCAGGAGCTCGCGGTCGACCTGCCCCTACGCACCCTCTTCGAGCAGCCCACCATCGCGGGGTTGGCAGGAGCGGTCGATGCCCTCCGGCGGAGCCAGGGGCCGTTCCAGACGGTACCCATCCTTCCGGCTGACCGCAGTCAGCCCCTGCCCCTCTCCTACGCCCAGGAGCGTCTCTGGTTCCTCGACCAGTTGGATAGTGACCATACCGCCTACACCATGCCCGGGGCCATCCGCCTCCGCGGTGCCCTCGATGTGGCGGCCCTGGCGCAGGCGCTCCAGGAGATTGTGCGCCGTCATGAGGTGCTGCGGACGACCTTCGTGGTTCAGGATGGCCGCCCCGTGCAGCAGGTGGGGCCAGTGGCTTTCCGCCTGCCGCTCGTGGATCTGAGCGGGATGGCGTCTGCCCTGCGGGAGGCGGAGGTGCGCCAGCGTGTGCAGGCCGAGGTGGTCGCCCCCTTCGACCTTGCCCATGGCCCGCTCGTCCGTGCCACCCTGCTCTGCCTGGAGCCGGGTGCTGACCACCTGCTGCTGCTCAGCATGCACCACACCGTCGCCGACGCCTGGTCACTGGATCTGCTGCAGCACGAACTCACGCTGCTCTACGCGGCCTTCGTCCAAGGGCAGCCCTCTCCCCTCCCGGAGCTCGCCCTCCAGTACGCCGATGTCGCCGCCTGGCAGCGCCAGTGGCTCAGCGGAACGATCCTGGAGACGCAACTCGCCTGGTGGCGTGAGCAGCTCGCCGGTGCGCCGGAGCTCCTGACCCTGCCGACCGACCGACCGCGGCCCGCCGTGCAGAGCTTCCGTGGGGCTACGTACACCTTCATACTCCCCCCCGAGCTCGTGCAGGGTCTGCGCCACCTCAGCCGCAGTCAGGGCACGACCCTCTTCATGACCCTGCTGGCCGCCTTTAAGGTGCTGCTCATGCGCCAGAGTGGCCAGACCGACCTGGTGGTGGGTGTCCCGGTGGCTGGGCGTACGCGGGTGGAGGTGGAGCCGCTCATCGGGCTCTTCGTCAACACGCTCGCCCTGCGCAGCCAGTTGGCGGACGCCGATGGTGCGCCACTGAGCTTCAATACCCTCCTCACCCAGGTACGCCAGACCGTGTTGGAGGCGCAGCGCCACCAGGATGTCCCCTTCGAGCAGGTGGTGGAGGCGCTGC
>CAIWUD010000379.1 GCA_903915775.1 uncultured Chloroflexota bacterium
ACGCGGGGGAACGAGCAGCAAGCGCACCCTCCTCCACCCCGCGGGAGGACAGGGCCGCCAACTGCGCCCGCAGCTCCGCCACACTTCCCGCCACCACACTCAGCCGATGCGCAAAGTGGCTCCGGCCCACGTGCGTCGTGTAGCTCACATCGCCTAGGTCCGCCTCCGGGTGCACCTCCAGCCACGCCACGTAGCGCTGCACGTAGGCTGCCAGCGCCGCCTCGTTCTTCGCCGAGAGCGTCAGCAGGTGGCGGGGCCGCTCCACCCCGTTCACCACCTCCGCCCGTGCGGGCGCTTCCGCCACTACCAGGTGCGCGTTCGTCCCACTGTACCCGAACGAGCTTATTCCCCCAATCCGCCCCTGAGCCGGGCGCTCCCACGGTTGTGCTGCGGTCGGCACCGCCATCGGCAGGCTCTGCCACTCTATGTGGGGGTTCGCCCGCTGCAGGTGTAGGTGGGCTGGTACCACCCCGTGCTGGAGCATGAGCACGAGCTTGGTTATCCCGACCATCCCCGCTGCATGCTCCAGGTGCCCCACGTTTGTCTTCACTGACCCCACCAGCAGGGGGCGCTCCCGCCCCGCGAAGACTGCCCCGAGCGCCCGCAGCTCGATGGGGTCACCCAAGGGCGTCCCCGTCCCGTGGGTCTCGACGTAGCCCACCGCCTCCGGCGCCAGCCGTGCGTCCGCTAGCGCCCGTCGCACCACCCGCTCCTGCGACGGCCCGTTCGGCACCGTCAGCCCCCCGCTGGGGCCATCCTGGTTGACGGCGCTACCCCGGATCACCGCGAGGATGCGGTCCCCGTCCCGCTCCGCATCCGCCAACCGTTTCAACACGACGACCCCGAGCCCCTCACCCCGTCCATACCCGTCGGCCGCCGCATCGAAGGTTTTGCACCGCCCGTCCGCAGCGAGCATCTGCCCCTGCGCGAGCATCTGGCTCTTACCGGCATCGAGCAGCAGGTTTACGCCCCCCGCCAGTGCTACCTGACACTCGCCCATGCGCAGGCTCTGGCTTGCCAGGTGGATCGCTACCAGCGAGGAGGAGCAGGCCGTGTCTAGCGCCACGCTCGGCCCGGTTAGCCCGAGCAGGTAGGAGATGCGCCCTGCGGCGGTGCTCATCTCGTTGCCGGTCGCGGTGTAGAGGTTGTAGTGCGGCATGCGCTCCCGCACGAGTTGCTCGTAGTTACTCGGACTACCCCCGATGAAGACCCCCACCTCCTGGTTGAAGAGGGTCGTCGGGTCGATACCGGCGTCCTCCAACGCATGCCAGGCCGTCTCGATCAGGAGCCGATGGGCGGGGTCCATCACGACCACCTCGCGCGGGGCGAGGCCGAAGAACGATGCATCGAACGTATCCACCCCCGTGAGGAAACTGCCCCAGGATGGCTGTTCCTCTCGTTGGTCGCCTACCTGGATGTCCCGAATGCGGCTCGCCGGCATTGGCTCAATCGCATCGAACCCCGCCAGCAGACGCTCCCAGAGCTGTTCCGCCGAGTCTCCCCCCCCGGGGAAGCGACAACCGATGCCGATCAGCGCAATGGGTGAGCGGTAGGTTGCAATGGTCTGCTTGTAGCGCTGGATGATGCTGGCCGATTGCTGCAGGGCGGTGTGGAGGCTGGATCGTTCGCTGCTATCTGCCATTAGTCCTGTTCCTCAAACTCACGGTTGATGAAGGCGAGCAGTTCGTCGGTGGTGCGCGGCTCGGCGGGCGTAGCGGTTGGGGTGCGGTGCACCTCTGGCTTCCCCGCTGGTGGTGCAACTGGTGCCACCGGAGCTAGCAGGGTCAGCAGGTAGGCTGCGAGCGCCTCCAGGGTGGGGTAGTCGAAGAGCAGTGTCGTGTGCAGCGTACGCCCGAGGCTGGCCATCAGCCGGTTGCGTAGCTCGACTGCGATCAGTGAATCAACCCCGATATCCATGAAGCGGGTGCGTGCCTCCAACCCCTGGGCCTCCGGCTGTCCGAGCACCTGGTGCAACTCCTGCCGCAGCCAGGCTTCCAGCCGTCGGCGACGCTCCTGGTCCGATGTGGCGGCAACGAGTTCACGGGTGAGTCGCTCGCTAAACGGTACACCCTCGAGCCCCCCCAGGGCGGCCGTACCATCGGGTATCGCACGGTGTGCCTCGGGAGCAGGAGCCGGGAACAGCTCCTGCAGGAGGTCGGCCACGCCGCGTCGGTCCAGTTTCCCGTTCGGAAGCTGTGGGAGGGCCGCCACCAGGTGTATCCACGCCGGTACCATCTGCCCTGGCAGCCGTGTGCGCAGGAAGGAGAGGAGCGCTTGGGCGAGATCAGGCGGTGGCTCTGGCTCGTTCGCCTCTCCCGCATGTACCACCCCGGTGTGTGGCACCACGAGGGCGACCAGTTCCTGCGCTTCCCCCACCTCCCGCGCCACTACTGCCGCCTGTGCCACCGATGGGTGGCTGTACAGCGCTGCCTCCACCTCACCGAGCTCGACCCGATGGCCGCGGATCTGCACCTGCGCATCCGCCCGTCCCAGGTACTCCAGGTTGCCGTCGGGCAGCCAACGGGCCAGGTCGCCCGTGCGGTAGAGCCTTCCTTCCCCGAAGGGGTTCGCGATGAACTTTGCGGCGGTCAACGCTGGCTGGTTCAGGTAGCTGTGCGCCAACCCGATCCCGCCAATGGCGAGCTCGCCCGCCTCCCCTGCAGCCACCAGTTGCTGCTGCGCGTCGAGCAGGTAGGCGTGGCGCTGGGGGATTGGTTGCCCGATGGGAATCCGGGTCCAGACCCGTTCCGGATCAGCAGGAATGGTGTAGAGCGTCGCCGTCACCGGGGTCTCGGTCATACCGTAGGCGTTGAGCAGGGGGATGGTGCGGAGGGGCGTCT
>CAIWUD010000380.1 GCA_903915775.1 uncultured Chloroflexota bacterium
CCGTTGATCTGCGGGATATACCCTTCTAGTGCTTTGGCAGAGGCTTCGACGAGCGACGCATCTTTACTTACCCGTATCGGTTTTACAAAGGCGTTCGCATAGCTCAAGGCAATCTTTTGCGTTCGCACCTCGACTAAAGCGAGATCGGGCAGGTTATGAGCGGCAAAACTGTTCTGCTTACCGCTAGGGATGGCGAATAGTGCTGCCTTCACCAGCGCACGTACAGCGGCTGCCGCAATAGCCGTATTACCCTGGAGATTTCTCACGAGCTCATTCCAATCCACCGAGATGTACTTATAGTACGTCGCGCTATTGAAACTTACCTCGCCAATAAAGCCGGCACCGGCTTCACCTGAGATGTCATCCACTGCAGTGTAAAAGTCGAACTCCTGCTCGACCGCATGGGTTGAAATGGCTGGAGCGACCTGGACTGCCGCTTCGACATCCTTGAAGGGGCTAGAGGTGGTCATTCGCCCAAACATCGCGATATCGATGGCATGGGGCTCATAGGAGCCGATCGCCTTGACCAGCGAATCACCGCTCAAGCCATTGAGCGCAGCAACTCCCTGCTCACGCACAATCTGCACGAACTTTGCAGCTAGTTGATCAATCTCAGTGGCGGTGAGGAACATTAACTGGGCCGTCTTAACCCGTCCCTCGCCCGATGAATCTGTACTTTGCTTGCCCTGCTTAGCTTTCTTCCCCTCCGCACCACCCTTCGCAGCCTCCTCAGCAACTGGCTTCTCCTCACCCTTCCCTAGTCGTGCAGCAGCCTGAATGATCGCCGTTCGAACGCTGGCATCGAGGCCCTGACCATCAAGACGCTTACCAACCTCCTCAGGCAGGAGCTGAGTGCGTATTCCAAGAAGTTCTGGCGTTTCGGCAAAGGCAGTACGAAAGCTCTCTGACCAACGTATGCTACGTTTGAGTGCCTGACTAGAGATACGGGCACGACGCACACCACCAAAGAGGGCATCTTTGGGGTCACCATTGTCATCACGATTAAGATTCGAAGGGGCGTGATTCTGGAGCATGTGGATAGCGATCAACATTGTTGTTCTCTCCTTCGTACTTGGGGAAGTGAGACTGAAATTAACCACGGTCGGCGATCATGGCTTCGGTGGAGCCGACAAAGTAGTCACGTGCCCAACGCAGTTGGACATATCGGTTCGGGTGTTCCCACCCTAGGAGATCTTCGAGTAGCTGTGCCCAATCAATCGACTGATCACTAGCGTTAACCAGACGTACTGCCTGGCGCAAGCGGAAGGGCAACTGTTCGCGTTCGCTATCAAGTAGGCTCTGGAAGCGACGATCGAGACTGGCGCTCCCCCGACCCTGGCGTACACGGCGCAAGGTCGTACCCAGGCTTGTGCCTCCCCCCTGTGCTTCTGCCATAGGGTAGAGTGTGGCAATGAGAAAGTAACTCTCTTCTTCTAGTAGGCGACCAACCAGTTCGTACGGGAGTGCTTGAAAGAAGACACGCTGCGCATCCCGAGCTTCAGCAAGACTGCGCCCTGCATTGCGTTTGAGGCGTGCCCGCCCCGCAGCATCAAGCCGCCCCAGGTTCGCAACGAAGGTGGTAATCTGTCGCTGACGTGGCGACAGTTCATGGTGGGTCATTGATTTACTCCTTCTGCTGTCTGTTCCTTCTGTTTGGCATACAGGCGACGTCTACACTCAGCTTGGGCCTCCACACGAGCACGGAGGGCCTCGGCACTCATTCCAACTTGATGAGCCGCAAGCTCAAAACGCTGGTTGCCTTCACGTACCAGAGAGGCGACCCAGTCGCGAGCCACAGCTTCACGTCCGTCAACATTAGCTAGATCTGCAATCAAGCGGCGGAACAAGGGTGCCAGGTGAGCCCAGTAATCCGCAGTCATACGTGCACGCACCGTCTTAAATCGAACGAGCTTGGCGTTACGTCCACCCCGATCACGTTCTGGGCGGAAATGGTGATCAAAACAGGACTCTAAGATAAAGCGCACATCATCAGCAAACCGGAGCGCATCATCAACATACTGTGCTGCGTCATCGTCGTTGAGAATGGCGGGCGGTACCTCAAGTGCTTCGTCTAGCCACTCAAAGATTTTGGCCTTGCCGTCTGTACGCATGCCAACACAGCGGAAGCGGAGTAGTGGTGCTGTAGTGCCAACGCCATAGTTCTCAACCAGTCGTGCTAATTGACGTACCACCTTGGGTCGCAACTGCACTTCTTCTCCTCTGGCAAGCAGTAGACCACTATATTCGCGCCACAGGGCTTTCCCCTCTTCAGGACGTACTGCCTTTGGGCCTGAATCTGTCGATTTACCTTTACCACGCGGTCTACGAAAGGCCACAAAGGGGTCGTCCCAAATACCACTACCCTCACCGAGCCAATGTCCCATAGTAAACAACACCTCACCCACGACTATCTGGGTAGCTGCACCGCAGTGCGTACAGTGGCTGGGCTGAGCCCGAGGATAGAGGCGCACACGGCGAGCCGGGAAGGTGAGGCTCTCCAGGTACCCCGCTGAACTCATTTGCGCTTCACGACGAACTGAGGCTTCTCTGTGCCATGCCGCGATGTCGCTACGTACAGGATCGGCAATGGTCGGCTGAAAATCAGGGGTCACGAGTGAATAGACGAGTGATTCGTAGAGGTTAGTACCGCTCGGTAACACGTATATCGGGGGTACACCATTGATCGACGGGCGAATACGGGCTCCACCTGACGAAGCAAAGGAGGGAATGGTAATCAGTCCTCGCGCACAGCATGAAGGACAGCATTGATGGGTGTCATCCGTAACGTGATGGAAGTGGGTTCGGTTCGTCTCAGATGGCACCTCCACGAAAAGCACGGAGACTGGCTTCGGATCTGACCAGTCGGGTTGCCGATCCTTCTTCGGTCGGCTCCATGCATCGAGTGGTACATCGCCTGTCTGGAGGAAGGGTGTCTCTGGATGAAAGAGATCAAAGCGTTCGCCATGCATGGCAGCAAAGGCTTGCAGGCGCATCTGGTCGAACTGTCCACTCGTGAGCAGATCTGCGATGGTACCAAGACTTTGGGGGGCATAGATTGCCTGGAGAATTGCCGTTAACAGCCGATGGGTACCACCTACTACGAGTGGTGATGGATCGCTCAGAGCGGCTAACGTAGAGGCTTCGGCAAGGCATGTGCCAATACCAAGATTAGCCCCGCTCCCATCAAGTCGAGTTACCCGGATCCAGGGCTCATGCCAGAGATTGAATTGGTAGGGGGGGACGCTCATAGCTCCTCCTCAAAGTCAAAAATGTCAGGGCGGATAGCCTGGTCTCCTCTCGTAATGACCAGTCCGAGATTGCGATCAAGTCGGAGCATGCTACCGTTGATTGTCGTGCTGTGGGTAGTAGGGTCAAGTGGTAGAGGGGAGAGTGAGCGCAGAGTGCTCGGTACTTCAGACCAGGGCCAACGCAATCGTCGATCGCGGCGTTCATTGCGGTATGCAGCGATCAGCCGTCGATCGCTTACCGGAACCGCATGGTTCAGGATGTCTTTTTGGAGCTCAATGTCTGGTGGTGTATCAGCAGAGATACGAAATGTCCCCCCAGCGTCAAGACAGAGTTGATGTCCTCCGTATCCATCATGGTCGCGATGGTAGATAGGTACCAGCGTGACTCGATCACCCAGGCGAGTTTTGGCTAGTTGCCAACTCGCCATTTGACCAGACTCGTCATCTACAAAGGTATAGCCACCGTGGGCGGTGATTGGGTCTTGTCCTAGCGCCGAAGGAGTCAGTGGACGGCGGGCTTGGCTCTCCTGTTCTTTCACTATCTTTGTGTATGCGGCAAAACGTTCAGTAATATGATCGGCAAAGCGTCCGGATGTCACTGGTTCATTGCCATAGACTGCTTCAATGAGCAAGCGATAGTCACGAGGTAATTCGATAATGCACTGTCCATCGATAGTACGTGCATCAAGCGCTGCCCAGCTACGCCACAGGATGTAGGGTTCATAGATTGGTGCCCAACGTCGCCAGTCCGGCACCCCCTGGGCATCTACTGGTGCCACTACTTCCAATACTGGATTCTGGTGACAAGCAGGCCGCTTTCCATGACGGTCGTGTCGATGCAAACGACCCGCACGCTGAAGAAGGAGGTCAAGTGGTGCAAAGTCGCTCACCATGACGTCTACATCGTAATCAAGACTCTGCTCAAGTACCTGAGTTCCAATGACAATGAGTGGTTCGGTTGGTGTACGAGTTGTCTGTTTACCTAGTTTCATCTCGACCCACTGTTCACCACGCTTGCGTTCCGTAAGCGGAAAACGAGCGTGCAGTAGCGCCCGTTGGCCGGTCTCAGGCATTCGTCGCATGAGCGCCTCATAGATCGCCTGAGCATCATCGACACGATTGCAGAGTCGTGCTACCGCACCACCGTCACGAACGAGATCGAGGAGATACGCAGCATCTGCTTCAGCGCTACGCTGGTTCCCTATACGTAACGTACAGTGCTGCACGCCACGGAAGACCGCATAGCTTATCTGTTGCTGGAAACCTGCGCGGTAACTGGCAAGGACTGGATAGGGTAACTGCTGGGGGGGCTCAGGGAGCATTGTGGGGTCTTGTCCTCGCACAAACGCCTGTGCTAACGCACGATGGCGCGCTTGCGGTAGCGTGGCGGAAAGGAGAATGACCGAACACCCAAGAGTTGCGAGCCAGGTTAACGTATGGTCGATAATCGTACTCATGTAAGCGTCGTAGGCGTGTATTTCATCGATTACCACGACCTTCCCTGCCAACCCAAACAGACGCAGTGGGTAGTGACGTACGTTTAGACCGCTGAGTTCGAGTTGATCCACTGTGCCAACACCGAACGGAGCTAGCATTGCCTTCTTTGAACCAACGAACCACTCCAGTGCAGCATCGGCACTTCGCCCATCGCGATCATCACGATCTTGATCACCTGCCAACTGAACACGACGACGCAGATCATCCTCGATGACTAGGGCCTGGCTATGGGTCAGACGCACCGCACCGTCGCCGGCGTAGAGTTGGCCGAAGAATCGCTGGAGGCGCAGGAACATCTGGTTACCAGTAGCCATTGTTGGCAGTGCAAAGAAGAGCTCATCAACTCCACGCGCTGCAGCGATACGACGCGCCAGTGCTAACGTCGCCTCAGTCTTACCTTCGCCCGTTGGTGCTTCGATAATCGTCAGCGTTGGTACATCCATACCTTCAACTGAGAGTTGATCAATGACCCCTTGAAGTGGGCGAGGCGCTGGCTGATCAGGGAAGAGTGCATGAAAACCAGCATAGCGAGGGATGGGGCGTACCGCTCTCATCTGGTGCAGATCTAACGCCTGCTGGGCACGGTCACGGGCCACGCTCAGGTAGGTGGTAACATCCAGACCGGGAGTGGCAGGAAAATCCTGTTCGTTCGAACCCATCCAGTCACACCAGACAATGAAGCCGGTTAGCGCAGCGGTGGCCGGGCGTATAGCTAACGGAGCACCGAGGAGGGAGAGATCGTGTGCAGGGGCAAGCAAGGCACGTAGTAGAGCGTAGGTCTGGGTACGCCAGGACACCCAGCGAGGCTCTCCTTGCTCAGAACTCTGCAGACGCTTTCGGATGTCAGCCATCTCTGCTTCGGCGAAACGGCCATGATGCCCACCCATTGCATCACGCAGTGTCATCAGGGTGGTACGGGCGACCCCTGGTTCGTGGGTCGCAAGCTCCTGGTGAAGCCAGAGTGCGCTGATCTCTGCGTGGTATAGCTGCACGCTTCGCGTGTTAAACCGTACTCCTACTTTGAGCAGACGCTCACGCTGCAACTCTACCTGGCCCTGGAAAGCTGCCGCGATCTTTCCTAAATCGTGGGTTGCAATGAGAAACGGGAGCCAGTGAAGGAGCAAATCGGGGTTACATCCACGCCAGGCAGTAAGCATTGCCTGGCGCAATCGAGGTGTGCCATCGCGGAGCAGTGCTTCAGCAACACAGGCTACATCGAGCATGTGGTAGATTGCTGGGTGAAACTGGCTAGGTGAATCGCCTGCTTTTGAGGTCTTACCCCAGAACTGAAAAAGAAGTGTGTCGATGGTCATGGTACCGCTCCGATGGAAGATGTCATTCCATACACTTGTACCATTGCTCGTACTTCAGTAATTAGTTCAGCGCGCAACTCTGTGGGGGCTACGACGGTTACATCTGCACCCCACTGTCGAATCCACGGTTTCATCTCCATCGTGCTACCTACCCAAACCGTGAAGAGACATGAGCCATCAGGGAGATCTTCAAGGCACTGACTGAAGTGCCAGACACTCTCCTTGACTCGCCGTACCACTGACGGGCTGAAGCGGAGCACCACCTCAATTGCTCCCGCGTCACGCCAGATCACACCCCATGCCGAGGCCAGGAGGTGTTGAGGGTCGAAATCATCTGGAACCTGAAAGCGATCGGTCGTCAGATGGGCTTCATAAATTCGTTCTACCTTGAACGTGCGTAACTCGCCTCGCAGTTCATCGAAGCCAATCACATGGCATGCATAGCCAATCCCAGATGGTTCGATAAAGTACGGCGCAATCGTTCGCTCTGTCGTCTCATCTTTACTGTACGACCGGTAGCGCAAACGCACCTTTCGCCCGGTTGCCCAACCTTGAGTCAACACCTCAAGCGCTTCAACATACTCAGGCCGTGCCTGTCGCCCGCGCACTGACAAAGCAGCACGAGCAATGTGCTGTGCTACTATGGCTGATTTGGTTCGGAGAGCATCGCTCAGCTTCTCAAGCGCATGTACGACATGGGGATTGTGCTCATCACTATGACGCGAGAGTAGACGGGCAGCCAAGTAGAGGGCGAGCGCTTCGTCGTTCGTAATTTTGATAGTATGCAGTGCCCGTCCGTGATCCAGCACGTAGCGTCGCCCCTTTTTCACAATTCCAACCCCACGTGCATCGAGCAACACGAGGTCGCGCAAGATAGTGTCAGGGTCAACCCCACACTCGCGAGCTAGCTCGCCGGTTGTCCAACCTTCAAGACGGCTAGCGATTAAGCGTTCGATTTCGTCTAATCTCTCGTAGCGAGTCTCGGTTCTTGGCATCAGTCGCTCCTTTATCACCATAAGCATAGCAGAGTATCACCGCAAATTGTGCGGTATTTACTGGTAAAATCAAGCATTTTTCCATTTTATCAGCATGTCATGCCCGTATGGCAGCGATACACTACACATTACAGCGTTCAAACTATCGCTACTGAAGTTGGTCACTACCCACTATTGGCATGTCTGTTGGGAGATGAACTACTTGCCAGTCGACAAGGGTGGTGGGGGTGAGCGGGGCATACTGCGGTGACCAAGTTCATCCAGATACTGGCGTTGTTCAGCACGGACAAGCCTGCAAAGTGGGCAAGGAAGACTACTCACGTATACGGTTGTTCGGTAACCGTACGCAAGGTTTCGTCTCATTTCCTATGATGCTGTAACAATCTGGCGTAACTGAGACTACTGCGTACGTCAGTCCCGAGGTCAGGGCAGCGCACAGTGCAGTGCCACTGATCCAAAACAGGCCGTCTAGACCAGTACTGACCGTACGTACGACCTTCAAAACCAGACATGATGAGGGCTAGATAGTGACTGCTTACTTATACTGCACTCCTGGGCAGTCAGACCATCCAGATGACATGCTGATCAGGAGTCAGATAGGAGGGTGGAGCAGTGTGCCTATGTGGCTCGACAAACGGAAGCATTGAAACGATGTACTTTTCAATGCCAGTTCACGCCGACTACATGTGCTTATTTCTACACATGGTCGTGGCACTCCAACGACAGGGTTGTTATGCTATAGTTTAGGCTCGACCAAACCCACTCATCACCGTCGAGTCTGTAAGTAGGGCTTGTCGCGAATTCTTCCATTGTCGATCGCAGCGCCAATCTAGCACTCCAAACGCTCCCCAGCAAGGTACGCGACAGTATCGCGCCTGTTGGTCTTCCTGATAGTCCACAACGAATCCGACACCTGCTCCAAACTCATCGACCCGACGCTATATACCCGTGGCTGAACGAAGACATAGGTCACGCGGGGGGTGGACAGCTCGTCCAGCGATCTCGTCGCTGGCAAGATCCGGCGCCGCTCCACGAAACACATCGACTACCTGCTGCGCGTTGAGGTACCTGAGGACACCCAGACGGTCGTCATGGTCCTGATCGAGACCAATGCCGAGAGGCTGTCCTCCGATCACGGGTTGGAACATACCCAAAGCCTACGCCGCTGCTAAGCTCGGCCTCAGCCTGCTCCACTACCTCCGCGACCGGCTCACCCGCCGGACGCCCCCCCCCACCCTTGCCGCACGCATCGCCCTGCGCACCGGCCTCCCCGCCACGTTAGCAGGCTGACCCAGCGGTTTTGGAGAGGGTACTGCTCATCCGTGCATAGTACATAGGATGGTATACTGTAGCGCAGTTTCCTTGCTGTAGCAGCACCG
>CAIWUD010000381.1 GCA_903915775.1 uncultured Chloroflexota bacterium
CCAACGGACCGTTTCAGTGATGGTCAGGGCAACCACGGGGGGTGCCCTGACCGTTGCCTTAGGCATGTTTCAAACCAGCGTGACACGCTTCCGGGAGGTGTGGAGGGCGAAGCCCACCACAAAAACAACCAACCCAGCCCTGGTGTCGCCAGCGGGTCAAGCCGGCGCAGCCGAAACTGAAGCATGCCTTACTCCAGGTACCCATGCCGAGCTGCCAGGAGTGCGCTATAATTTGCCAGGAAGGTGACTCGCGAACGCAAAGGGAGTGTATGGCATGACGCTAGGCACGCGAGAGCGAATCGGTCTGCTGACGAGTGGTGGCGATGCCCCTGGCTTAAACGCGGTGATCCGTGCAGTCGTCAAGGCAGCCTCAGGGCTCGGCTGGGAGGTGCTCGGGATTGAGGATGGATTTGAAGGGCTACTCGGCAGCAAGGCCTACCGGGTGCTGACCAATGCGGACGTCCAGGGATTGCTCTCCCGGGGTGGCACGATTCTGCGCACGACGAACAAGGGCCACTTCGGTGCCCGTCAGCTTACGACTCCTCCGGCGGAGGATCCCTATGTGCAGGCAGTAGAGGCCATGCGCGAGCTTGGTCTGCGGGCGTTGATCACCATTGGTGGTGAGGGGACGCAACGGATCGCCCTTGAGCTCTATAAACTCGGTGCTCCGATCATTGGGGTGCCCAAGACGATCGACAACGATCTCGCCGGTACCGATCGCACCTTCGGCTTTGATACCGCCCTTCAGGTGGCAACGGACGCCATCGACCGCCTCCATACCACGGCGGCCAGCCACAACCGCGTGATGGTCCTTGAGGTCATGGGGCGCCACACCGGCTGGATCGCGCTCCATGCCGGTCTGGCTGGTGGTGCTGATATCATCCTGATCCCCGAGATCCCCTTCGATGCTGAGGTGATTGCGGAAAAGGTGCGCCACCGTGAGGAAAATGGGAGCTCGTTCAGCATCGTGGTGGTGGCAGAAGGAGCTCGACCACGGGGAGGCTCCGAGATGTACCTCGCTGAAGGCCGCCTCGGCGGTATCGGACACTTCGTTGGTGATGCGATCCATCAACGTACGCTGAAAGAGACCCGGGTAGTCGTGCTTGGCCACATCCAGCGTGGTGGCTCACCCTCCCCCTATGATCGCCTCCTCTCTACCCGCTACGGCGCCGCTGCGGTTAAGGCTGCCGCTGATGGAGTCTTCGGTGAGATGGTCTCCCTCCGTTCGGATGAGATCACGACGGTGCCACTGGCAGAGGCTACGGGCCACCTGAAGATGGTACGTCCCCACAGCGATCTGGTCGTGAGTGCCCGTAGTCTGGGGGTGAGTTTTGGCGATCGACGCTAGTGTCGAACGGTCAAATAAGTTGGAAGCGTGTCTTATGGCAACCTACACCATCAGCGCCACAACGATTACAACAGCCCCACCAGAGCGTATCTTCGCTGTCCTCGATAATTTTGGTCACTGGCCAACCTGGATGCCGTCACTGGATCGCGTTCGCGTGGAACTTCCCGCTGGTCTGCCCGGTCCCGGCTATCGCTTTCGCCTCCAAGGGTTGATCGTTCATGCCGATATGGAGGTGGTCGATTTTTCTCCGTTGGCGCGTACCACCCGCTTTCGCATCAGCTTTCCACCCTTCACCGGGCTGAACCGCTGTCTCGTGCTGCCCCTGAGTGACGGCCGCTACCAGATCGAGCGTACCGACTCGCTCGATCTGCCCGATCTGCTAGCCGACCTACTCGATGTGACGCAGCGCGGGCGCTTTGAACAGCTGGCACGGGAGTTTCTCGTTGCCCTGAAGCGCAAGGTTGAGGAGGTCCCCCATGACTGAGCCAGCCGAACCGGTTCGTCACGTGGCCGAGCGTATCCAGCAGGCTGGGCTGGGATCCGCCACGCTCATCCTCCTCGACATCCTCAGCCCACTCGACATGATCAGCAGTCAACTCGTCGCCACTGTCCGCCCGTTTGTAGCAGGGAGCAGTGCTGAGCCGCTCTTCAGCCAGTTTGCCACGAGCACTGCATGGGCCGAGTTGCGCCGCCTCCTGGCAGATGCGCAGTAGGAGGAACTTCCCTTCGGGAGGTGTGGAGGGCAACGCCCTCCACAAACAACAACCAACCCAACCTTGGTGGCGCTAAACCGTTACACCGGCGCAGCCAACAAAGAACCATCCATTGCTCTCACTAAACAGGTGTGCTATCATACCGGCGGTGTAGACCGTTAAACTGCACCGTTACCACCTGGTATTGTGGTACGTCTGGCTGGAGTCTGTCCATGCCGTTCCCCACTGAGACCGTTGTTAGCTTGTTGCTACTCCTGGCACTCATCAGCTTCGTCTGCCTACACCAGATCCGAATTGCCGTTGGTTCACCACCCTATCGTCGGCCCCTTGCGGCACTCGACCTGCTGCGCAGTGCGCTTCGGCGTGGCGCAGAGACGGGTCGACCTACCCATGTCTCCCCAGGGAGTGGGATGCCCGGGGGTGTAGCCGGTAGTGGGGCCGTTAGTGCTGAACTGCTTGCGGGCATCCTCCTGGCCGAGCGGGCTGCCGCGGAGGCGTGCCGAAACGGTGCACCACTCCTCGTCACTTCGGGCAATGCGGTGGCCCACCTGGCCCTTCGCGGTGGCGTTCGCCAGGCTTACCATGCCCATGGCCAACCCCAGGCCTACCATCCAGAGCAGGTTCAACTACTTGCCCATGACGATAGCTTGGCGTATGCCGCTGCGCTCTCAACACTCTACGTACGTGAACGACTCGAGGCAAGTACACTGGTGGGAGGATTTCAGCAGGAACTACTCCTGCCCGGTGAGGAGGCCGCCCAACGTGATCTCCCTCAGATCGCCGGAAGCACGCACGCCCAGGCGCTGCCGCTGATGCTCCTCTCCACACCAACGACCCTCATTGGCGAGGAGATCTATGCCGCTGAGGCCTACCTCGCGCCGCCAGGACCAGCTCAGGCTCGCCTTCTGACTCAGGATCTCCTGCGTACCATCGTGATTCTGCTCCTCATCCTGGGTCTACTCTACCAACTACTCCAGCTGATCTTCACCCTACCACCACTCCCCGATCTCTCATGAGGGCATGGTTCACGTTCGACTACGCCAGCATGACCCCCTGGCGGTGTCAGAGCTAGGTTGAGTTTTGTGCGGAGGTCTACGCCCTCCACACCTCCCGTAAGCTTGTCAAGCAGGGAAGTTCTATGTCGCTCCTACGCGATCCGAAACGTCTGCTCGCGATCCTCGTTGCGATTATCGCTGGGCTGATCGTGCTGATCGATCTCGTTGCTGACTGGAGACCTATCGACAGTGTCGCCACCATCCTCGTGGAGTGGGCTGGTATCATCGCGGCCCTCGCCCTCCTGATCGGCCTCATGAGCCTGACCGGTTCGCACCTCGGTCGTATCCGCCAACGTGGCAGCGACTGGCCCTATAGTCTCCTCCTCATCCTGGCAATGGTGACGGTCGTGCTGGTTGGGATCTTCTTCCCACTTCCTGGGCGCAACGGTATTGTACTCCCCTCAACCCTCGCCGAGACCCCGATCCGTACCCTCTTTCGCACCGTCTATGAGCCCCTGGCCGCGAGTTTGCTGGCGCTCCTGGCCTTCTTCAGTCTGAGCGCGGTACTACGCGCCATGCGCCGCGGGAGTGGCGAGGGGTTGGTCATTGTTACGGTTGCCGTGCTGGTCCTACTGGCTCAGGTACCGGCAGTTGGTACCTGGATCCCGCTGCTCGGCCCAACGATACAGTGGCTGAATGACGCTATCGCTCTGGCTGGTGCCCGTGGCTTGCTCCTTGGCGCTACGATCGGTGCACTGGTTGCCGGTATCCGTGTTATGCTTGGGTTTGATACACCCTATCTCGATCGTTGAGCAACCGCTTGGGTAGGAGTCTTGACATGGAGCATCTGCCCCCTTGGCTTCGCCACGTGCCCCTACCGGCTCGTCCACCGGGGCATGGTGAGCCCCAGGCAGAGGTTGAGCCGGAGATTCCTGCATGGCTGCGGGAGCTCCAACAGGAAGTGGCCGCCGATGCATCCGCTGATGCTGGTCTACCACCTACCCAGCGGCCTAACCTGGAATCGACAGCCGTACCACCGGCTCCACCGCTATCGCCAGCCGCAGCAGAGCCTGTAGCTCCGCCTCAGCCTACCTCTAGCAGTGAGCCAGAGGCGGAAGCCCTCCCCGACTGGCTGCGCGCCGAGCCCACCACTCCCCCCGCCCCGGAGGCCGAGGCCCTCCCCGATTGGCTGCGCGCCGAACCCTCCCCGCCCCCTGCCCCAGAAGAAACTTCCGTAGTTGAAACGGTCACGACACCTCTGGCCAAAGAGGCTGTTGTACCTGATACGCTACTCAGCACGACCCAGGCCCCCACAACCACTCCCAAGGGTGCAGCGCAGCAACCCACGCCCCAACCTCCGGTCAGAGCAGAAGCAGCCGCCGATCTTCCCCCCTGGCTTGTTGGTGAAGCAAGCGGTAGCATCAACGATCTGACCTCCGGACCGGCCCTGCCCTCCTGGTTGCAGGATCTTGCTGCAGAGCCACTCCCACTCCAGCCTCCTCCGCCCCCACCTGCGAGTAGCCCCAAGGCTGAGGCAGAGGAGAGCACTCCATTCCTGAGCGGCACCGAGTTGCCCAGTTGGTTACGCATCCCTGAACCTGAAGCTCCACCGGAGCGTGCTGAAGATCAGAGCTTTGCGTGGCTCCAGCGTCTGGCGCGGAGTGAACAGGAGGAGGGACTAGTCAGGAAGGTCACTGGCGCAATCGTGCCCCTACGGCCAGACTACCGGCTGAGTGGCGAGCAGCTTGCGGCAGTCGGGCTGCTCCAGCAGATCGCACAATCACCCTATCCGCTCCCAACTGCTCCCGTAGCGGCTGCCCCACCTAGTCTACTGCAGCGAGTGGGAGTTGATAGGCTACTCTACCTCCTGCTCTTCCTAGCCCTGCTAGCGGCCCTGCTGATCCCTGATCTCAGCCGACCATTTCAGAGCGTAACACCCGGAACGCCTGGGGTGGCCGAACTCGACACACTCCTCGATAGCCTCGGGAGTGAGAGTGTGGTTCTCGTCGCCTATGAGTGGGCTGCGCCGCGCAGTAGCGAACTACGCCCACTTGAGCAGGCCACGATCAGCCGCCTGATCGCCAGGCAGGCCAAACTGATCCTGCTCAGTAGCGATCTCCAGGGGACAATCCTCTCGTTCGATGCCATCGAGCCGCTACGGGCAGCTGGGTACAACCAGGAGCAGGGGCGGGATGTCGGTGGCCGTGACTATCTCCTGCTCGGCTACCAGCCCGGTGGCGAGCTTGCGCTCCGCCGCCTAGCCCAGGATCTACGCGGCGAGCTACGCTCAGACTTCGCTGGTCAAGATGGTTCCCAGAGCCTGGTTGCCAACTATCCTGATGGGAGCCCACGTCTGCGCACGATCAGCGATCTGAGCATGATCCTGGTCATGGGCGACTCGCTCCAGGATGTACAGGCATGGATGGAGCAGGTGCATCGCGCTGCACCGAAGGTACCAATCGCCTTCGTGCTGCCCGAAGAGGCCCTGCCCCTGGCTCGACCCTACCTGCGTCAGAGCGGGGTCTACGCTGTAGCAGGGCAGCGCGCCGCTCAAGAGCTTCAGTCCAGCGATCCAGGTGGTGACCAGCTACAACTGATCGAGACCAACGGTCGACTCGCCTATGCCGTTGCGATCTTCTTGCTCCTCCTCCTGATTGGTGCCTTGAGTAGTGCGCTGGCCTGGCTCTGGAGAAGATGGGAGGCACGCCGTGGATATTGACGCCCTGACCAGGCTCCTGACTGGACTGGTAGCAGTGTTACTGACACTCCTCGTTTTTAGCCGGCTGCTTGGCGACAATCCAGCCTATCGTATTGCCCAGTACCTCTTCGTTGGGGTGTCACTTGGCTACGCCCTGGTGATTATCTACCATCAGGTCGTGCGCCCAGCGTTCATTGGCATGCTCAGCGATAGTGGCGATCCGCTACGCCTCAGCCTAAGCCTCGCACCCTGGCTGATCGGCCTCCTCTTACTCACCCGCCTCGGACGGCAACAAGCGGTGTCGTGGCTGGCCAACCTGCCCCTCGCCCTGCTCTTCGGAGTCGGTGCTGCGCTTACTGTAGGTGGTGCCCTCTTTGGTACCCTCCTCCCCCAGCTCCTGGATACGGTACGTCCAATCGGTAGTGAGCCGCTGCAGTTGATCAGCACGAGCCTGTTGCTGATCGGGGTCATCCTCACCCTCAGCTTCTTCTACTTCACCGTACCACGCACGGGGGCACGTGGGCGCATCGTTGCTCTTGGGGCGAGTATGGGCCGTTGGATCCTCATGATCGCCTTTGGCTTCTTCTTCGCCGGTGGTCTGCTCACCTACCTGAGCGCCCTGGGCGCTCGTCTTGAGTTTATTCTCGGTTGGTTGCGTGCACCGATGGGCTGAACACCCCCTAACTAAAAGGAGGGGCCTTTTACACCTGTGCAGCTTGAGGATCATTCTCGGGGGCCATACCCCCGCACCGTAGAGGACGCGATCATGGCACATACGCTGGGGGCCGTACTAATAGCTGAGGTGGGTAGCCTGATCACCCGGGTGACGCTCGTCGATCAGGTTGACGGTGAGAGCCGTCTGATCGGCCGTGCAGAGGCCTTGAGTAGTACCGAGTTGCCCCTAGCGCATGCGCTCTTCGGCATGATCGAAGCAACTGCCCAGATCAGCAGGTTGACCAGTCGTCAACTCCTCCGCGATGGGCAGTTCATCATGCCGCAGAATCGCGAGCGGGATGGCGTGAACCAGATCCTCATCACCACCAGCGCGGCAGGGCCACTTCAGCTCGTTATCACGGCGATCAGCAGTGACATCTCTGCGCAAAGTGCCGTTCAGGCGAGCCGTGCCACCTATACGCAGCTTCTCCAGATCCTCACCCTCGCCGCTTCAACTGGGCATGACTATGCGGAGCAGCGTCCGATCAGGGAGCAGGTAGAGCAACTCCTTCGGCTCAACCCCGATGTGATCGTGATCGCTGGGGGCATCGAGGATGGGGGAACGGAGGCGATCCAGCGCCTAGCCCACATCGTGAGTCTGACCGCTACAACGACGACCGTCGACGGTGAGGGGCAGCAGCAGCGGGGGCAGACCCTGCGCCCGGTGATCTACGCTGGGTCGCATGGGGTTCATGAGCAGGTGAGCACAACCCTGGGCGACTGTTCAACCTTGACGCTAGTCGACAATCTCCAACCAACTGTTACGCGCACCAATCTCAATCCCACACGACAGGAGCTTGAACGGCTCTATGAGCAGCAGATCCTACCGCGTCTGGGGGGCAGTGCCGCCCTCCGTCGGCTCAGCCAGAGCCCCATCCGTGCAGTCTGTGCGGTCGAAGGCTTAATGACGCGCTTTCTCGCCGAGCGTACCCAGCGCCACGTGCTCACCATCGATGTGGGAGCCGCACGTAGCGCTGCCTTCTACGCCGCTCCGGGCTGTTACCACCCCGCGGTGCTTGGTACCACCGGCGTGGCCCAGGGTCTCACCGGGCTTCTGGCCGATCCAGGGGTTGCAGCAATCAGCCGCTGGCTCCCCTTCCCCATCGAGGATACCGCCCTGGTCGAGCGACTGCTCAACAGGGCGCTGCGCCCCCAACAGCTCCCTGCAAGTCGTGAGGATCTCTGGATTGAGCATGCCCTGGCCCGTGAGGCGATTCGCGCCGCCTACCAGGCGCTCCGTGATGAGGTTGATCCTACAGATGCTGACTGGCTGATTGCAACCGGTGGCGTCTTGACCCACACACCGACCCCGGGCCTCGCCCTCCTCACCCTGCTCGATGCGCTTCAGCCCACCGGTGCCAGTGATCACCCGATTATGGATGTCTATCTGGACAACCTTGGCCTGTTCGTGGCGAGTGGAACGCTGGCTGGACTCGACCCTGAGGCGGCGATCAGTCTCATCGACCATGATCTCCTCCAAAACATGCCACTTGCCAGTCTGGTTACCCTGCTAGGTGAAGGGGCAGTTGGTGAAATTGCTGCTACGGTCGAGTTCAGCACGATCGATGGCGAAAGTCGACGCATACCGGTGGCCCATGGCGATCTGATCCGTCTCGCCCTACCACGGGGTCACTACGCCCAGTTGCGCATCAGCCCCGCCAAGCATGTACGGGTGGGCCTACATGCTCCTGGGGTAGTCGTCATATCACCAGGGGGCGATCTGCCCGGGAGCATCCTCGGGCTGGTCATTGATGCCCGCGGTCGACCGCTCACCCTCCCCGATGATCCCGCACAGCGCCATGCCCGCCTCTGGAGTTGGTTGGTCGCCCTCAATGCCGAACAGGGCGAGAACCCTGCTCTCGTGCAGCCCCAGAAGGCTCTGGCTGGTGCAGCTGAACTCATGGCCCCTGCGGTGGCTGGCAAGCGGATCGTATTGGATGCCCTACCGACTGAAGAGACAGGGGCAGCTGCCGAACCCATCGATCGCGATCTGGATGCCTTGCGTCAGACCGTGGCTCCACCGAACAAGCGCAGCTGGTTTGGACGCACCCCAGAGGGTTAGGACAGCCAGAGGGGAGCTCCCTACGCGAGGCGAGCTGCAAGCCGCGGATCGCGGTGCAGCAGATCGTGACGTAGCCGCACAATGGCCAAATCCCCTGCTTTTGCCTCCACCATGAGGTCAAAGGGTGGTAGCCCCTGCGCAGCCTGGAGAAGTCGGGCCAGATCGGCAACGGCAACATAGTCGGCGTGCTGCCCCGAACGTGGTGCCACTACCCGTGATGGCTCTCCGGTGCGTCCTGGCAGAAGGTGGGCCTCACCACGCTGACTGCTCAGGTGTACTTCGGGGCGCACACTGCGTGGCCACGTAGCCAGGGCTAGACCCAGGGCCAGATCGAGGGGTAAATTCTCCGGGTTGTGGAGCTCCCAGTGGAGGAGATCAAAGACTACCGCGATCCCACACTGCTGGTGCAGGCTGAGCAACTGGCCCAGACTCGGCCCGGCATCGCCATGCTCGATCGCCAACCGCGCACGGGCCTGGGCTGAAAGTGCGCGGTAGCGCATGGCAAAACGCCTGTAGCCCGCTAGATCGCTACTCGGCGCATCCAGATGCGTCACCATGATCCCCTCAACCGCGCCGGCGGGCCGTTCAGCGTCAAGAGCTGCCAGTAGGGCCGCCGTTGCCTCAATCGTGGCGATCGCCGCAGCTGCCCGGGACTCATCAGCGGTAGCCAGAGCTAGGCCAAGGGGTAAGTGCAGGCTCACACGTACCCCAGCAGCAGCCAGACGCTGGGCCAACAGCGCCAGTTGATCGGCCGACTCGGCCAACTGTACGAAGCCGCCCGCTTCCGTGAGCAGGAGTGGCGCTCGGTAGAAGCGCACCTCAATGCGGCTCAGGTAGCGCAACATGTCGGTGAGCCCAGCCAGAGCCACACTCAGGTGTGGCGGCGAGCTGCGCCTGCCACTGGCCGCTAACCCAGGTTGGCCTACCGCTCGTACCGCAAAACCAAGTCGAATCATGGTCGCTTCAGCGTGACTATCGTGCGGGAGGTGTGGATGGCACAGCTATTCACCAAAAACCAGCCCGCGGGAGGTGTGGATGGCGCGGTCATTCACCAAAAACCCTATCAATGACCAATAATATTAGACCGACGGTGTGTACGAGTGTAGTAACGCACCTGCCGGGGTAGGTTCGCATCGACCGGAGTCGTCTGCACCGCTGCGACAATCGCAGCGATAGCCTGCTCAATGTACTCCCCCACATCTTCAATAGGGGCGCCATCAGCACGGAGACGGCGCAGTTCACGCTCCCAGGGCACACTACATGTGCCACGTGCAACCATACCAACCAGGTCGGGCATCAGCTTACTGTGACGCAACCAGTTGAGGCCCAGGCAGAAAGCCGTAGCCTGGCAGGGCAACTGGTCGACGGTAAGCAGGAGGAGCTCAGCCTCGCGGGCCACGGCGAAGATGAGGAGCACACGGTCCTGCTGCTCGAGTTGCTCGGCAGCACGCAGGGGGATGCGCATCAACTCGGCCAGTGCTGCAGCCAACGGCCGCGCCGAGGTATCGGCAGCCACAATCGCACTAAAACGCCAGTTGGCACTCGCCGCCAGGGCCATGAGCCGCTGGAGCGTGGTGGCAATAGCGGGATAGGTGAAGTGGTAATCTTGACTCTCGCGGAGTTGCAGACCATCATCAGCAGCAGAGCCAAGGTAGATCACTCCATCTTGTGCGTAGAGCTGATCTTTGATGCTGCTCAGCTGACGAAACTCGCGGTGGCGCTCGAGCGTGTTGATATTATCAATAACCTCCGCCTGCGCGTAGGGGGTCGCGGCGAACATGAGCGAACGCCCAAAAGCGGCAACTGCCTCATCGTAGCGGCGCATCCCAAGGAGACAACGGCCCAGGCGGTTGTAGACCTCCCAATCATCGGGATAGCTACGCAGGGGTAGTTCGAGATAGGTAAGCGCCTGGCTATACTCACCACGACTGAGTGCGATCAGACTCAACTCAAGGTGCGTCGCTGGGTCTTCGGGAGCTAACGTAAGGCACTGCGCAAAAGCAGACTGCGCTTCGTCGTAGCGCTCGAGCTCTACCAACACATAGCCCAAATTGAAGTAGGCGAGAAAATCGCCATCGAGACTCGCCACAGTGCGAAACGACTCAACGGCTTTCGCCAGGAGCCCACTACGCTGGTAGTAGAAGCCAAGGGCGTTATGGGCCTCACGGAGGTGTGGATTACTGGCGATCGCTTGACGGTACTGGCTTACCGCCTCGGTGACACGGTGGGAACGCTCAAGGGCGAGACCCTGTTGAAGGTGACGCCATCCATCGGCACGCCTGAGGTCGTTGACCATGGCCTGCCCCCTTCCTGGACGCAGGTTGCGTATGGCACCGATTATGTGCAGTCCAATCATAGCACGATGGTGTATGATATGCAACGTCATTTGGGCATGGTTCAGAATCGGCTGCGCCAACGTGACCGCCTGGCGGCACCAAGGCTAGGTTGGGATCTTTTGTGGAGGGCCTCGCCCTTCACACCTCCCTTTGAACCGTGCTCTACAATTGCTCAAGCCCTGGTCGGTGACCGATCAGTGCCAGCAAACCAGCCTCATCGATCACCGGCACGCCAAGCGCTGTCGCCCGAGCTAGTTTACTCCCGGCGCTCACTCCGGCGACGACATAGCTCGTCCGCTTACTGACACTCTCGCTGAGCTTGCCACCGTGAGCCTGAATCAGCGCACCAGCCTGCTCACGGGTCAGGTTGGGGAGGGTCCCGGTGAGGACGAAGATCTGCCCCGTGAGGCTATCGCTCGTCCGAGGTGCCGGAGAAGTCGTGAACTGCAGACCAGCGGCCCGCAGCTTCTCGATCAGGTGGCGCGACTCCGTGCGCTGAAAGAAGTTACCGATAGCGGCGGCCACCACCGGGCCAATGCCCTCGATCGCCAGCAGATCAGCCTCACTCGCCGCCACGATCGCGTCGAGATCACCAAAGTGACGGGCCAGATCGGCCGCAGCAACACTACCGACAAAGCGGATACCCAGGCCCACCAGGAGCCGATCGAGCGGGCGCTGCTTCGAGGCGTCAATCGCCTCAAGCAGGTTGGCGATACGCTTCGGCCCATAGCCCTCGACACCGACAAACTGATCGGCTTTGAGGCTATAGAGATCGGCAACATCGTTGATCCAGCCAGCCGAGACAAACTGATCGGCCTGACGTTCACCGATGCCTGCAATATCCATAGCGCCACGACTCACAAAGTGCTCCACCTTGCGCACCAACTGGGCCGGACAGATGCCAAAGTTTGGACAGCGCCATGCCGCCTCCCCCTCAACCCGCTCGACAAGCGTACCGCAGGCTGGGCAGTGACTTGGGAAGTTCCAGGGCTGCTCGTCACCCCGGCGGAGCGCGATCACCGGCCCTACGACGTACGGGATGACATCACCGGCCCGCTTCACCGTCACATAGTCGCCAACACGAATATCACGCTCACCGATATAGTCGGCGTTGTGTAAGCTCGCATTCCGCACCGTGACCCCGCCAATGACGACTGGGTCGAGCTCAGCGTTGGGCGTCAGGACCCCCGTACGCCCCACATTGACCGTGATCGCGGTCAGGCGGGTCACTGCCTCGCGGGCCGGGAATTTGAACGCCACAGCCCAGCGTGGATCGCGCTGTACGACGCCTAACTCGCGCTGCTGGGCAAAGTCATCCACCTTGATCACCATGCCATCTGCCTCGAAGGGGAGCTCCTCGCGCTGGCTCATCCAGTCGCGGCAGAAGCTAAGTACCGCCTCGAAATCCTCGTAGCGCCGTGCATCAGCGTTGACCGGTAAGCCCAAACTGCGCAGGTAGTGGAGCGTCTGCCACTGGCTCTGCAGCTCTACACCGCTGAAAGGGCCAACGGCGTAGGCGAAGAAGCGCAACGGTCTCTCCGCAGTCACCTGTGGATCTTTCTGGCGCAACGATCCTGCAGCTGCATTGCGCGTGTTGGCAAAACGCTTCTCACCAGCAGCTGCAAGGCGCTCGTTGAGCGCCGAAAAATCGGCACGGCGCATGTACACCTCACCGCGCACCTCAATACTTGAGGCTAGGGGCAGACCAAGCGGTTGGGGCGAACGCAGGTGGAGGGGAATTCCGCCAATCGTACGCAGGTTCGCTGTGACATCCTCGCCAATCTCACCATCACCACGGGTGGCACCCCGTACTAGACGCCCATCCTGGTAGGTGAGCGCAATCGCCAAACCATCAATCTTTGGCTCTACCACAAAAGCAACCTGAGCAGTAGCATCCAGGAGACGCTCGACCCGTGCATGCCACTCACGTAACTCGGCCACATCCATTGCGTTAGCCAGTGAGAGCATCGGCTGGGGGTGGCGTAGCTTGGCAAATTGCCCAGCAGGAGTACCCGCAATGCGCTGCGTGGGCGAGTCGGGGCTCAGTAACTCCGGATGGCTCGTCTCCAGCCGACGCAACTCACGCAGCAATGCGTCATACTCGGCATCGGTGAGGTGGGGATCGTCGAGCACATAGTAAGAGTAGTCCGCTTCACGGATCGCCGTTCGCAACTCTGCAACACGATCGGCTGGATCGGTAGCCATAGCCTGGTATCCTCGTGAACAATAGTTCCCCGTAGATCTACGGAGTAGTTTAGCGCACGCTCACGGTACATGTTCAAAAATTCACAGCCTGGAACCGCCCTCGTACCAGAGCCTATCCGTGGTGATACGCAGTGACGGAGAGGAGCGAAGCATGGTACGCTATCTCTAAGGAGGGATAGTTCAGAATCGGCCCTTTGCGCTTGACCATTTGTTGTTGCCGCCGCCGCGGCGGGGAGTGAATATACTCTGGGGGGCCTTGCCCTCTAGACCTCCCGTAAGAGTCTTGCGGCCTGGCATAAGCCGCTAGGGAGCTGTCGAATGATTATCCAACAGTTTCTCGGGGATGGGCAGGTGCGTGTAGACTTTCGGCTCAACGCAACCATTTGGGCCGACACCATCCATCTCGTCGGTGACTTCAACCAGTGGAGTACGTGTGCCACACCGATGCGGTGTGGTGAGCGCTACTGGGAGGCAAGCTTGACCTTGGCACGGGGCGGTACCTACTACTACGCCTACCTGATTGATGGCACGAACTGGTGTAGCGAACATCTGCTTCCCCTCCGTACAGTTGGTGGCACTCTCCAGCCGATTACCTTCATCCCGATCGAGATTCTCCAAGCTCGCCTGAAGAGCGAACGACATGGGTTACGGGTCGGCTAAGCTAGCGTGCATGTTCACACCGCATCGAGCAGGTAGGCGGGCGCCCACCAGTAGTCGTAGAGATGGTGGCGAGTGACCTGCGTGAAGCCAGCGGTGTGCAGATCGGCAACCCATGCATCGATGGGTTGCTCATAGTTGGTGCGGGCGATACCTGGATCAAAAGCACTGAAGAAGATTGGCGTCAAGAAGCCTTGTGCTACCAGACCATCGTCGCCAACATACTCATCTAGGCCAAGCTCGTAGCGGGCAGTGACATGGGCGATCCGCGCTGGATCGAGCCCCGGGCCAAGGTTCGGTGGATCAAACTCGGCGATCAGGAGCCGACCCGTGCGTCCACGTAGCCAACCCAGGGCAGCCTGACGATCCGCGGGCGGGAGCGACTGTAAGCTGAAACTGGCCTGGACGAGATCCCACTGCTCATTACCGACATGCTCGGCAAAGCTCTGGAGCGTCAGCGCAAAGGTGCGAAACGCCACACCCCGTGCCGCCAACGCGCTGCTGGTTCGTTCGAGCATGGGCAGTGACGGCTCCACAAGATCGACATGCTGCACCGACGGTACTAGCGCCGGTAGGAGCGCCATGCCATCGCCTACCCCAATATCGAGGAGGGTCAGCGCTCCTATCGAGTGGTAGATACGCCTCAGCGTCCCACTCAATGCGGCATAGAGGGCAAGGTTGCCACCTCCGCGGATGAAGGCGCCAAACGCCTCACCGCTGCTATAGACCGACTCGCTGCCCGCGGTGGCAATATGCTCAAGGTAGCGCGTAGCTTCATGGGCCAGTCTGCTCTGGGGAGCAGCGCTCTGGGCGCGTCTGGACGCCTGGATCGCCGACGCAAGATCACCTTCGGCAAAGGCGGCCAGGGCCACCGCGAACTGCTCGAGAGCAGCAGGGGATAGTCTGTTCATGAGGCAAAGCTCTCTCTAGGTTGAACGATGCGCTCATTGTAGCGCATGTGGCGGGCGAAGCCGTCACCCCCCTCCCTGCCTCCGCTAGGGGAGGGGCAAGCCCCCGGGGAGGCGTGGCGGGCGAAGCCGTCACCCCCCTCCCTGCCTCCGCTAGGGGAGGTGCAAGCCCCCGGGGAGGCGTGGCGGGCGCAGCCCTCCACAAAACATCCAACCCAACCCTGATCCCGCCAGAGAACAGGGTGAATAAGTACCCCATATAATTGCATAGTTTCAAAAGCATGTCGTATAATAACTACCATCGCAGTGAGCTGAAAGGTTCTAGCCATGGCCGAGGTTATTCCGCTCAACCCCACGAACGAGTCCGCACCCCAGGAGCCGTTTAAAGGTGGTGCTTGCAAACTCCACCCCCAGACGATGTGTCCCGCCTTCGGAGCGCTACGCGTGCTCTCACGCATCGAGGGTGCTCAGCCGACGATGGTCACCGATACCGGCTGCCTCTACGGACTCACCTTCGTTACCCACTTCTACGCCGCCCGCAAAAGCATCGTCGCACCGGCCCTCGGCACCGCCGAGCTCTCCAGCGGCAAGGTTCAGGAGGCAGCAAACGCCGCAATCGCGGAAGCTGCACGTGAGCAGAACGTCTCGGTCATTCCGGTTATCTCGCTCTGTGTGGCCGAAACCGCAGGCCTAGCCGAAGAGCTTCTCCCGACTGAAGTGGACGGCAAGCCGGTCGTGCTCGTACGTGTACCGGCCTACGCCATTCACTCCCACCCCGAAGCGAAGGATATCGCCTTGGCCGCAGTCATGCGCCGCTTCGTTGATCGTGCTGCTGCCCACGAACCGGCCACCCTGGCTCTCCTTGGGGAGGTCTTCCCGGCCGACCCACTGATGATCGATGGCGTCCTGCGCAAGATGGGTGGGCGTCTGATGACGACCCTCCCCGGGCGCCACGTTGATGAACTGCGCCTCGCAGGAGAGGCTGCCGCTGTTGCTGCCCTCCACCCCTTCTACCGCGAAACGATCGGCGTACTGCGTGAACGTGGCGTTGCGGTGGTCTCTGGTGCTCCGATCGGTGCTGATGGGAGTGCTGCCTGGCTCCGGGCGATCGGCGCAGCCCTGGATCTCGATGAAGATCGGGTGGAGCAGGTTGCCCAGGAAGAAGAGGCGACCGCTCGAGGATTCCTGGCTAGCCAACCCCTCAAAGGTCGAACGATCCTCGTCTCAGGCTATGAGGGGAACGAGATGCTCTACGCCCGCCTCCTCATTGAGGGGGGCGCCCACGTCCCCTATGTCAGCACGAGCATCGGGCCAAGCATGTTGACCGCCGCTGACGAAGCCTGGCTCAAGAGCCATGGTACCGAGGCGGTGATCTATCG
>CAIWUD010000382.1 GCA_903915775.1 uncultured Chloroflexota bacterium
AGTTTCGGCTTTGCCGATGGTAGAGTCTGGCGTGACCAGGATGGTGAAACTATTTCAGCGCCGCGAGATGTAACCGCGCAGGTTAGGGATGAGGTGGGACGGCCCAATGAGGATCGGCTCGCTCAACCGACGTCCAGTCAGGAGGGGGGGGATCTCAAGGGATGCGCCGCTCAACCCGATGACTGCGGCACCGGCGGCCTGCAGGATGGCTAGGCCAGCGGCGAGATCCCAGAGATTTGCGCGACCAATGAGGGCACCGACAGCACTGCCGCGGGCCACGTAGCAGCAGTCGGCGGCTACACTGCTGAGGGTACGCGTCTTACCAGGAAAGTCGATGCGAAACTGGCGGTGGGCGTATGAAGAGACACCCATCCAGTCGTTGCCGTCGATATGCTTCTTCGTGGTCACCTGGATTGGCTGATCGTTGCGGAAAGCTGCCCCATGGGCGTGGGCCCAGTAGCAGTCATCGAGCAGCGGGAGCAGGATCACACCGAGGTAGGGCTCGCCGTTGCGCAGTAGACCAATCGAGACACACCAGGTTGGCAGTCCAGCAACAAAGGCAGCCGTACCATCGATGGGATCGAGGCACCAGACAAACTCCTCATCAATTGCGCCGCCCCCCTGCTCCTCACCGATAATACCATGGGTGGGGTAGCGTGCCGAAATGCGTTCACGGAGTAGCTGTTCGACCTCGAGATCAGCCTGGGTGACCGGGCTGTAGTCGGCTTTACGGGTTGCTGGTACCCGGTTGAAGTAGCTCCGGGCCAGTGCACCGGCCTCAGTAGCCCAAGTACGTACCTCATCAATTGCAATCATACTCACCGGTCGTCTCCTCATGCCTGAGCGTAACGGCTGGATCGATAGGCCGGGCGAGGAGCACCGGCACGGTGGCTGGTATAGATGGTGCGATCAATCGACCCACAGATCCTTGAGCACGACCTGTAGGTCGAGTGGTGCGTTGTCCGTGGGCCTGAGCGGGGTGACCGAGACGTAGCCTGCGCGTACGGCTCCGTCATCGGTATGTTCAGCGAAGTTGGGTAGGCGTTCACGGACAAAGCGGAAACTGAGGCGCTGCTGCTGACTAGCGTCGTGGGGTAGTTCAAGATCAACATCAACGACATGGCCGTAGAAGAAGTTGGAGAGGTGGGTCTGGCGGAAACCGCGGAGCTCGGCCGGATCGTGGAGGTGGGGCACATTGACGTTGAGCACTACCGGGCCCTGGTCGCGGAGGAGGCGTAGGAGGGGCAGGAGGCGCACGGTAGCCCAGGTAGCGGTCTGCCAGGGCATTGGGGCACTACCGATAAACATCTGGGAGATTGCCATGGCAGGGATACCCCAGAGCGCCGCCATCATGGCTGCACCAACGGTACCGCTGAGGAGTACGTTGGTGCCGGTGTTGAGGCCGCGATTGATGCCCGAGACGACCAGATCGGGGCGTGGAGCGATCCCGGCTAACACTCCGGCCAGTACGCAACCGACGGGTGTACCGTTAAAGGCGTACGCAGTAATGGAGTTGTAGGCCGGATCCGGTGGTGTGACGGGCCGCACGGTCAGGTTCTCGCCCGGCGGTAGAGCCATGCTCGTACCACTCTGCTCACTCTCTGGGGCAACGATGATCACGTTGCCTAGCCCTGTCTGTTGGATTGCCCCTGCTAGCGCCCAGATCCCGGGGCTCGTGATCCCATCGTCATTCACTACCAGAATCTGCATGACCCGCTGCTCCTTTAGGGATGGTTCTCTGTTGGTTTCGCCAGGGCTGGAGGGCAACCACGGGGGGTTGCCCGTACGGAAAAGCGCTACGAGTGCGAGACGCCTCCACTACGCTAGGGAGACGGAGGGCGTTGCCCTCTACGCCTCCCGTCGAACGGTCAAGCTCAAGCATGATACCGCGAAAT
>CAIWUD010000383.1 GCA_903915775.1 uncultured Chloroflexota bacterium
CGCTCCACTCCTAACGATTCTCACCTCGGGTGAGCTTGATATTGTGAAGGATGGAGTGCGAACCCCCTTTGCCGTCTCAGGCGGCTTCATGGAGGTTCTGCCGACCAAAATTACCATCCTGGCCGACACGGTTGAGCGTGCCGACGAGATCGATGAGGCGCGTGCCCAGGAAGCTGTGCGTCTTGCCGAAGAGGGGCGTGCCGCTGCACAGTCTGAGCGCGACATGGCACTGGCGGAGGCAAAGCTGCGCAAAGAGATGGCACGCCTGCAGGTCGCTCGCCTCAAGGAGATGAGTCGGCGCCAGGGTCGTTAGAGCAGGCGTGTTTCCAATCGGCGTGATCCACCCTGCGGGAGGTGTGGAGAGCAGAGCTCCTCACAGTCGGCCCCAACCGTGGAACACCAGATCGTACCATTGGTACGTCCGGGGCTGGAACGCACCGGAAGGTTCGAAACCGAGTTTGCCACAACGGGGTGCGGGGGCCAAGCCCCCAAACCTTCGTTGGGCTACGACTGCTGATCCGCTAATCACAAGCGGAAGCTGGTAGTCGACCAGACTGGGCTGCAGCGTGCGCCGCGTGTCGTTCGCGACGTCGGCGGGCCGGTCGCTTTGGGCTGCGCCCCATACTCCTTGACGGAACGAACCCTTTACGCTACGATCTGACGGCAATCTTCGCCCGAGGAGCATGCCATGGGCCTTCCCCTCAACTCGGCAATTTTTCGTGCCTACGATATTCGTGGCATTGTTAGCATCGACCTGGATGCTGCACTCTACACGCGGCTAGGCCAGGCGATTGGTACGCTGTTGCGCGGGCGTGGTAAAGAGTCAATCGTCGTTGCCCGTGATGCACGACTCAGTTCACCGGGCTTCCAGGCAGCGCTTATTGAAGGTCTACGGAAGAGTGGTTGTCGCGTGATCGACATCGGCGAGGCAGCCACCCCCGTTATGTACTTCGCTGTGGAGCAACTTGGTGCCGATGCCGGCGCCATTGTCACCGCAAGCCACAATCCACCCGAGTTCAACGGGCTGAAGCTGCGCCTGAGCCATCCCACCTATGGCAGCGAACCAGCACCACCAGCGTTGATCCAAGAGGTGGGCCAGATCACGCTGGCGCAGAGTTTCGTAGCGGGAGTTGGGCATGTGACCCAACATGACGTAAGCGCCGACTATATCGCCAACGTCACCAAGCGGCTCAGCTTCCCCCACCGCCGCCCCAAGGTGGTGCTTGATGGCGGTAACGGTGTGGCTGGACCAGTCGCCCTTGCTCTCTACCAGGCTCTTGGGCTTGAAGTAGTACCCCTCTTCATTGAGCCTGATGGTACTTTTCCCAATCACCATCCTGACCCACTCAAGGTAGAGAATCTACAGCAGTTGATGGTTGCAGTGCGAACTCATGGAGCTGATCTTGGTATCGCCCTCGACGGGGATGGCGATCGACTTGGTGTGGTCGATAGTGACGGTCAGGTGGTGTTCGCCGACCGTTACCTGATCGCCCTAGCCACCTATGAGCTCAGCCGGCGCAAGGGTCCGGTCGTCTTTGATGTTAAGTGCAGCGCCGTGCTGCCAGCCGCCATCACAGCTCTCGGTGGCGAACCGATCATGTGGAAGACTGGCTACACCAACCTCTCAGCAAAGATGCGTGAGGTTGGTGCGTTGCTCGGTGGGGAACTGAGTGGACATACCATCATCCCAACTCCTGGCCACTCCTTCGATGATGGTGCGTTCGCCGGGGCTTACCTGCTCTACGCACTCAATCAACTTGGGACCACCCTACGAGAACTCCTCGCCCCTTACCCGACCCCTTACTCGATTGATGAGGGGCGTGTCCCCTTCCCTGAGGAGCTCAAGTTTCAAGTGGTCGACTCTGTTCGATCTGCCTTCAGCCAGGGGTATCAGGTTACCGAAGTTGATGGAGTACGGATCGATTTTGGGGATGGCTGGGGGCTCCTACGAGCTTCAAACACTGAACCAGTATTGACGAACCGTTTCGAGGCTCAGACGATGGAGCGTGCCCAGGCTATTCGTGACCTGATGATGGGGGTTGTGGAGGAGTTTCGAAGCCGCCTATGAGCGCTCCCTATCGCCCCTATGCCCTTGCCTGGCAGGCAATCTACGCTGATGAGTTTACGCTAGACCAGGTGAGGCGTCGTACCACCACGCTCGCCTCTGGACTCTTGGGGCGTGGGCTCAGCTGTCTGGTGGCCTACGACACGCGCTTTATGGGGGCACTCTTTGCCCGTGATGTCGAGCTGACGCTGCGTAGTATGGGAGTGAAGGTAACTCTCGCTGCAGCACCAACGCCCCTCCCCGCCATCCACTATGCCCTCGGTCAACGTGTTGCCGATTGCGCCCTCTACATCTCAGCCTGTAACCAGAGCTACGTCTACAACGGCATGCTGCTCGTTGCGGACAATGCGACTGACCTCTCACTCGATCCAGCTACCGAACCACCCCCGGCATACTCCTTTCCTCCAGTTGGTGAGTTGAACCCCGAGCAGACCCGCGACCTGCGCACACCTTACATGGAGGCACTGCGCAACCTGGTGGATCTGGACCTCGTGCGTCGTACATCGCTCACGATCTTTGTCGATGCAATGAACGGTACCACTGCTGGCATGTTCTCCTCACTGCTTGGTGAAGGCGGTCAGACACGAGCCATTGAGATCAACCGCGAGGCTGATCCACTCTTTGGGCGTACAACGCCCACACCCGTCACCGCTGGTTTGATGCGCCTGAAAAAGTTGGTACGGGAGAGCGACTCTCACCTCGGGCTGGCTCTCTCTGCCGATGGTACCGCAGTGAGCCTGATCGAGACGTATGGCGAGCAGCTTGACCCCACCGAAACCGCCATGCTCCTGGCTGCCTACTTGGCACGCCACCATCGGCAGCGCGGCTCCCTCCTCATCCCCACACCCCATCCCGACTCGGCGATCGCTGGCATGCCCAGGCTCAATCTCTGGGAGGAGCAGACTGGTCTCCGAGTAGAGAGCCTGAGTAATCCTGCCGTTCGTCTGAATGAGCTGATGAGTAGTGAACGAACCCTACCGCTCCTTGGTGCCACTACCTCCGGTGAACTGATCATTGGGCGTTACGCTGGGTATCCTGATGCACTCCTGGCTGGTCTGCTCTGTGCCGAGATGGTTGCACGCAGTGGCGGCAACCTGCACACACTCAGAGATGCGCAACGCGCCCAACTCACCAGAGTTGGCGCATAATGTAACCGGGTTGCGGGGCGGCACTTCATAGGCATGGATGCTCATGAGGATCTCCGGCCCCTCCTAAATCCCAACGGGGAGAGCTTTTCAGGGGCCGTGCCCCTAAGCCCTCGCGGAACTGAATCCCGGAAGATGCCATGCACTCAATTACTCGCCGGTTTGCCGCCCTACGCACACTGACCCTCCCCCTCACCATGACCTTTCTGGGGGTGGTGCTCGTATCGCTCGGCGTTGCCTACCTGATGATCCACTTCTACCGTACGTTCGTGGGGCTACCTGCCTTCTTCGAGTGGCTGACCCTCCAGTTCCTTCCACGGCCCCTGCGTGGTCTCCTCCTCATTCTGGCTGGTCTGGGAACCCTGGCCATCGGAATCTGGCGCCTCAGCGGGATTGCGATCTTCACCCTGCGCACCAACCAGGGCGCCAGCGACAGCGAACTAGTGCTCGGCTACCGCCATGCGGGACCGCCCAGGGTGACCGTCCTTTCAGGTGGTCCTGGTCTGCTGGTGCTGAATGCAATGGGTGAGCAGGTAGAGCGCATGACCTGTATCGTACCGCTGCACGATCAGGTTGAGTACTACTACCGTGCATCGAGCCTCTTCAACTTGCGCAACGTCTACTATCTGGTCGCCACCCCCGAACCGCTCCAGGTGGTGGCCGAGCTCGATGATGGATCACGGTTAGACGTGCGCCACCTCGCCCTTGACCCGGCAATTGCCCCCCGCCACGTCGTGAAACTCAGTCTGCAGGGCGACCCTCAGCCCCAGTTGACCAGATTGGCCAGTGAGGCAATCCGTGATGCTGATGCGATCATCCTGGGCCCGGGGAGCCTCTTTGAGAGTATCCTGCCCAACCTGCTCCTCCATGATCTCGGTGCGGCTATTGCGGCCAGTCGGGCGCGCACGATCTATGTCTGCAACCTGATGACTGAGCCTGGGCGCACGACTGGCTTTAGCGTGGCAGACCACATCCGAGCTATCAAGACCTACGGTGGCTTCACACCAGATTATGTCCTGGTAAACGCCCAACGGATTGAGCCAGAGATCGCACGACTCTATGCCGCTGCCCACCAGACGGCAGTCTACCTGAGCCCTGAGGAGTATGAGGAGTTGACCCTACGACCATCCGACGCCAATGCACGCCATAGCGTGATGGTTGAGGGGGCAACAGTGATCGAAGCGGATCTCGCCTCATCGGTCATTCAGTACACCGCTTCGCTCAGTAATCCGAGTGAGAGTCGTGCGGTGCGCGTCTTGCGCCACGATAGCCACAAGCTGAGCAGGGCCATTCTGGCGCTGCTCGATGCGCAGAGGTCGGCATGATCATCTTTGAAGATGAGCTCTGGCGCCACTTTGCCACCTTAGCCCAGGCACGACCAGTTTTTGATCTGCGCGCTGGCGCACTTACCCTGCGCGAGCGCGTAACGGCCATGGCCCTGGATAGTGTCGGGGTCATGGGTCTGGCACGTCCCCACTTAATGGGCTGCTTTGGCCCACCTGACGGACTGGCGGCCTTTTTACGCAACGGCGATCCGGTCATCTTGGTGAATGGACGAGCCCTCGACCTGAATTGGCTACCGAATCTGTTGGCCGAGCCGCTCAACACCGTCTACCTAGCTGGGGCAAGCCTGCTTGGTGCACGTATCTCACCGGGATTGGCGAGTGCCGTGCTCTTCTACCTCCAAGGACAGCAGAGTTTCACGGCACGGGATGAGCTCCTACGCTTCGTTCGCGCCCGTGATCTTGGTCCTGATGAGCCACCACTGCTCCTCCGCTACCCGTGGGATTTGATCAACCAGGCTGGTGAGCAGATCGTACGTGATCTGCCCCTCCTCTCCCGTCGTCTGCCACTGCTGACAGACGGAGCAGAGCATGTCGTGGTACGTGGTAACCAGGTCTATGTTTCACCCGCAGCCCACCTCGATGGGCCAATTGTTCTCGATGCACGTGATGGCCCCATTTTCATTGAAGCAGGGGCACGGATTGAGCCCTTCAGTTTTATCCAGGGGCCAACCTACATCGGGGCCGGTAGCCTGATCGCCAGTGCGCGCATTCGCGCCGAGACAGCCATCGGACCGATCTGCCGTGTTGGTGGCGAAGTAGAGGCGAGTACGATTCAGGGCTTTAGTAACAAGCACCATGATGGTTTTCTCGGTCACTCCTGGCTGGGAGAGTGGGTGAATATCGGGGCGATGACGACGAATAGTGATCTGAAGAATAACTATGGCAGTGTGCGGGTGAACCTAGAGGGAGTTGGGCAGTTCGATAGTGGGGTAATTAAGCTGGGAGTTTTCCTGGCTGACCATGTCAAGCTCGGGATCGGTCTGCACCTGAATGGTGGAACCATGATCGGTACGGGAAGTAATATCTTTGGGGTTCACAATGCACCAAAGCAGGTACCTCCGTTTACCTGGGGCGGTGATGTCTTCCGGGAGTATCGGATTGACAGCATGATCAGCGTGACCCGCACGGTGATGGGACGGCGCAAACAGACGCTCACACCGGCGTATGAGACCCTGCTCCGCTCTGTCTTCGAACTGACCCGGCCCGCTCGTGAGTTGGTCATCCCCATCGCCACCACGGTCTCACCCGCCGCGGAGCTTGCCCTGGCCCGTGCCGAGCAAGAGGCAATCGGTGGGTGAGGCACACTGCACAGGATCGTAAACTATGGCTTTCCGTGATCTGCCTAGCGTTGATCGGCTGATCCAGGCGGTACGTCCCCAACTCGATAGTTCCATCGGCCATGCGTTGCTGCGTGAGACTGTGCGTAGCGAGTTGATGGCGACACGTGCAGCACTGAGCAGTGCCGTGCCGATCGATGTCAGCCTCGATGCGCTGATCGCCCGGGTTCACGCACGCCTGAGGCACGAGTTGACGCCGAGTCTGCGACCAGTGATTAACGCCACCGGGGTGATCATTCAGACCAATCTCGGTCGTGCACCCCTGAGTGTAGCGGCGATCCGTGCCATGGCCCGTGTTGGTGCGAGCTACGCAAACCTTGAGTATGATCTGGAGCGGGGGCAGCGGGGAAGTCGCTCTGAGCATCTGGAGGGGCTCCTCACCCGCCTCTCGGGTGGTGAGGCGGCACTGGCGGTAAACAATAATGCTGCGGCCATCTATCTAGCGCTGATCACACTCGCGGCAGGCCGCGAAGTGGTCATTGCCCGTGGCCAGGCTGTCGAAATTGGTGGTGGCTTCCGCATCCCCGATCTGCTACGACAGAGCGGGGCCACACTGGTAGAAGTTGGCACCACCAATCGCACCTATGCCTACGACTACGCTGGAGCACTCAACGCACGCTCTGCGCTGCTCTTACGCGTGCACAGTAGCAACTTCCGTCTCGTAGGGTTCGTCCACGAGACTCCCCTTGAGGAGATGGTTGCTGTGGGGAGGGAGCATGGCGTCCCCATCCTCGATGATCTGGGGAGTGGTACCCTCATCGCGACAAGCCAGTTTGGGCTTGCTCCCGAGCCAACCGTGCAGGAGAGTATTCGTGCTGGTGCTGATCTGGTCACCTTTTCGGGTGATAAACTCCTTGGCGGCCCCCAAGCTGGGCTCATTGTTGGCCGACGCACCCTCGTCGAGCAACTCCGTCGCCACCCCCTCGCACGGGCACTCCGGGTCGACAAGAGCACCATCGCTGCTCTGGAGGCAACCCTGACGAGCTACCTCCATGGCCGAGCTACCGAGGAGATCCCCGTATGGCGCATGATCGCCGCGCCGCAGGATCGCTTACGCGAGCGGGCTGTAGCCCTAGCCATGCAACTGAGCAGCCTCGGATTGCCTGCCGAACCATGCCCCTGTCAGAGCACGGTTGGTGGAGGATCGCTACCGGGGGAGACGCTGGCGAGTTTCGGTGTGCGGGTGAGCCCAGGTTCGCAGGGAGCTGATGCACTCGCCGCAGAGCTCCGGCGCGGTACGCCCGCGATCGTGATGCGCATCAACGAAGGCCAACTGCTGTTCGATCTGCGGACCGTGGATCCTGAAGAGGAGGCGGTCGTGATCAAGCGGCTCAGGGAGGCATACCAATGATCTATGGGCTGCTCCTGGCTGCCGGACGCTCATCGCGCATGGGTCAACCCAAACAACTCCTGGCCTGGCAGGGGCGACCCCTGGTACGCCATGTTGCCGAAGTAGCTCTGGCCAGCCAATTAGCCGGTCTTGTCGTCGTCCTAGGTGCAGCAGCCCAAGAGACACGCGCCGCGCTCCAGGGGATGCCTGGGGCGCCCACGATCGTTGATTGCCCCGACTTTGCCACCGGGCAAGCCGCCTCACTGCGGTGTGGGCTGGAGGCAGTGCCACCTACGGCTACTGGGGTAGTGGTGCTTCTGGTCGATCAGCCACTGATCACGCTCGAGCTGTTGAATCGGATGGTGCAGCTATTTATGGAGCATCCCGAGGTAGTTGCACTGGTACCACGCTTCGAGGGACGACGTGGCAACCCGGTACTACTAGGGGCCTCGCTCTTTGCGGATCTACGGAAGCTAGAGGGCGATCGCGGGGCACGCGACCTCCTACAACTTCACACGGATCGCATCTACTGGCTCGATCTAGACGATCCAGCGGTAGTGGTCGATCTCGATACTCCTGAAGCGTACCAATCGGCGCGTAGGCAACAGGGAGAGGTGTAGCATGCTCGTGAACCTCAGGGGAGGCGTGGCGGGCACAGCTGGGGTGGAGGGCTACGCCCTCCACCAAACACCTCAACCTAGCCGAGATTGAAATTCGGCTCAGAGCCCAAAGAACTTACGATTCTTCTCAGTATAGCTCTGCCACTTGGCAGGAACCGAGTCGTCGGGGAAGATGGCTGAAACGGGGCACTCAGGCTCACAAGCGCCACAATCAATACACTCGTCGGGGTTGATATAGTACTGGTCATCACCCTCGTAGATGCAATCGACCGGGCAGACCGCAACACACGACGCATCTTTGGTTCCGATACAGGGCTCAGCGATAATGTAGGGCATCACTCTTCTCCTTTCATAAGCGGTGGTAGCCTGTTTGCTCGATGTTTATGCAGCAGCACTACGAACCACCGGCTCGGGAGGGTCTTTTGCGGTAGCTATACCCGCCCAAAACCCACTCTGTCGACCCTAACAGACTACGACAGACGCCGGTGCCGTGTCTACCACTTTTGTTCCACATCGTCGATCAATGGTTCAATTGCGGCAGCGCCGGCGAGTCTGTCTGGCGCTGCCAGAGCTGGGTTGGGGTGTTTCGTGGAGGGCTTCGCCCTCCACACCTCCCGCCTCGGCTGCACCGGCGAGACCGTCTGGTAGAACCAGGGCTGGGTTGGGGTGTTTCGTGGAGGGCTTCGCCCTCCACACCTCCCGCCTCGGCTGCACCGGCGAGACCGTCTGGCGCTGCCAGAGCTGGGTTGGGGGGGTGTAGAGGGCTACGCCCTCCGAG